>NZ_JALQCX010000054.1:0-66779 GCF_023241665.1 Pseudomonas morbosilactucae
TTTTTTATCCCTGCCCGTTTCAGGGCACGCACGAGAAAATGATCGCAGACAGTGCGATCAGGCCGATCAGTACCACGAACAGGTTCGACAGCTGGCCCGAATACTGGCGCAGCGATGGCACGCGGCGGATTGCGTACATCGGCATCAGGAACAGCAGGCACGCGATCACTGGGCCGCCCAGGGTTTCGATCATGCCGAGGATGCTCGGGTTGAAGGTGGCCACCGCCCAGCAGGTCAGGACCATGAACAACGCAGTCAGCCGCTCCAGGGTTTTGTTCGAGGCCACCCGACCACGGCTGCGCAGGCTTTTGACGATCAGCCCCTGGAAGCCTTCGCTGGCCCCGATGTAGTGGCCGAGGAAGGATTTTGTGATGGCCACCAGGGCGATCAGCGGTGCAGCGTAGGCAATCACCGGCGTCTGGAAGTGGTTGGCCAGGTACGACAGGATCGAGATGTTCTGCGCCTTGGCCGCGGCCAGGTCGGCGGGCGACAGGCTCAGCACGCAACTGAAGCAGAAGAACATCACGGTCAGCACCATCATGCTGTGGGCCACGGCGAGGATGCCGCTGCTTTTACTTTCCGCTTGGGCGCCGTACTGGCGTTTCTGGTCGACGGCGAAGGCCGAGATGATCGGCGAGTGGTTGAAGGAAAACACCATCACCGGAATCGCCAGCCACAGGGTCTTGAAGAACAGCGGCAGGGACATGCCCTCGCCGGCGGAGGCGAAGAAGGCGCCGTTCCAGTTGGGAATCAGGCTCAAAGCCAGCAGCAACAGGGCGGCGACGAAGGGGTAGACCAGCACGCTCATGGCCTTGACGATTACGCCTTGGCCGCAGCGCACGATGGCCATCAGGCCGAGGATCAGCAGCAGTGAGAGGATCGCCCGGGGTGGCGGGGCGATGTGCAGCTGGTGCTCCATGAAGCTGCTCAGGGTGTTGGTCAGGGCCACGCTGTAGACCAGCAGGATTGGGAAGATGGCGAAGAAGTAGAGCAGGGTGATCAGCTTGCCAGCGCCGATGCCGAAATGCTCTTCCACCACTTCGGTGATGTCCCCGGAGCGTCCCGAAAGCACGAAGCGGGTCAGGCCGCGGTGGGCGAAGAAGGTCATGGGGAAGGCCAGCAAGGCCAGTACGATCAGCGGCCAGAAGCCGCCGACACCGGCATTGATCGGCAGGAACAGGGTGCCGGCGCCGATGGCGGTGCCGTACAGGCCCAGCATCCAGGTGGTGTCGTGTTTGCTCCAGCCCTTGCTGGCGCTGGCGGTACGGGTCAGGTCTACAGCGGGGTTTTCGGCAGCAGGTGTTCGTACATCGGTCATCGGTATCGCCTCGTTATTATTCTTGCTCGGGCTCACGGGATACGGGCGGTCAGGGAGGGCTCCTCAGCACTCCACCCAGCTCACGGCCAGGCCGCCCCGTGAAGTTTCTTTGTATTTGTCGTGCATGTCGGCGCCGGTGTCGCGCATGGTGCGGATCACCCGGTCCAGGGAAATAAAATGTTGGCCGTCGCCGCGCAGGGCCATTTGCGTGGCGTTGATCGCCTTTACCGCGGCGATGGCGTTGCGTTCGATGCACGGCACCTGGACCAGGCCGCCGACCGGGTCGCAAGTCAGGCCGAGGTTGTGTTCCAGGCCGATTTCGGCGGCGTTTTCCAGTTGTTCCGGGGTGGCTCCCAGCACTTCGGCCAGGCCGGCAGCTGCCATGGCGCAGGCCGAACCCACTTCGCCCTGGCAGCCGACTTCGGCGCCGGAGATCGAGGCGTTTTTCTTGCACAGGATGCCCACCGCAGCGGCGCCGAGAAAAAACGCCACGACGTCGTCGTCACAGGCTTCCGGGTTGAACTTCATGTAGTAGTGCAACACCGCCGGAATGATCCCCGCTGCGCCATTGGTGGGGGCGGTGACCATGCGTCCGCCGGCGGCGTTTTCTTCGTTCACCGCCAGGGCGAACAGGTTGACCCATTCCATGGCCGACAACGTCGAGCTGATGACATTGGGCTTGCCCAGCTCTTGCAGGCTGCGGTGCAGCTTGGCGGCGCGGCGCGGCACATTCAGGCCGCCGGGCAATACACCCTCATGAAGTAGGCCTTGTTCCACGCAATCACGCATCACCGACCAGATGTGCAGCAGGCCGCTGCGAATCTCGGCATCGCTGCGCCAGGCCCGTTCGTTGGCCATCATCAGTTCTGAGATCCGCAGCTTGTGGGTTTTGCACAGGGCCAGCAGTTCAGCGGCGCTGTTGAAGTCGTAGGGCAATGCCACATCCGTCGTCGAAGCGCTGCCGCCCTCGACTTCCCCGGCTTCGACGATGAAGCCGCCACCCACCGAGTAGTAGGTCTGCTCCCATAACAGCCCGTGGGCCGCAAAGGCGCGCAGGGTCATGGCGTTGGGATGGTAAGGCAGGCTTTCATCCAGCAGCAGCAAGTCCTGCTGCCAGTCGAAGGCGATGGTCGAGCGGCCGCCGAGGGACAGTTGGCCGCTGTCCTGCAGTTGCTGGATACGCGGGCCGATGCTGTTGGGGTCGATGCTGTCAGGCCACTCGCCCATCAGGCCGAGCAGGCAGGCGCGGTCGGTGGCGTGGCCGACGCCGGTGGCGGACAGCGAACCGTAGAGGCGCACTTCTACCCGCTGCACTTGATCGTGCAGACCCTGCTCGAACAGGCCCTGGACGAAGGTCGCGGCGGCGCGCATCGGGCCCACGGTGTGGGAGCTGGACGGGCCGATGCCAACTTTGAAGAGATCGAAAACACTGATAGCCATGCTAAAGCCTGCGAAAAACGGAAGAGGAATCGCTGCCATTTTTTGTCGGCTAAGCGCAATGTCGGCGATACTGCCCGCCTCAATCGGCACTGACCAACGAAACTTCCTAAGACAGCCTTTAGCAGGACTAAACGATGAGTCGTCAGCTTCATGCCCAGACCTACGTCTGGTTGCATGTGTTTTCCTGTGCCGCGCGGCACCTGTCCTTCACCCGTTGTGCGGAGGAATTGCACATCACCCCCGGGGCCGTGAGCCAGCAGATTCGCCAACTGGAGGAGCGCCTGGGGTTTCGTCTGTTTCACCGGCGTGCCCGGGGTGTGGAACTGAGTGCCGAAGGCCAGCGCCTGGCGCTGACGGTGAACGAGGCCTACGGCAGCATTGACGCGGAACTGCGCCGCCTGGACGCGGGGATGATCAGCGGGACCCTGCGCCTGCGTTCCATTCCGTCCTTTCTCGGCAAGTGGCTGACCCCGCGCTTGCCCCGCCTGCAGCAGCGGTTTCCGGACATTCAACTGCGCCTGGTGGCCGAAGACAGCAGCCTGGCCCTGCACGAGGGCGACTTTGACCTGGCCATCGACCTTAACGATGGCAGTTACCCCGGGTTGTCATCCACCGCCTTGCTGGACGAGCAGATTTTTCCGGTGTGCGCGCCGAGCCTGTTGCGTGGCCGGCCGCCCTTGCATGGCCCGGCGGACCTTTCGCACTTTCCCTTGCTCCACGACATCACGGCCTGGCGTGGCAGCTATGAGTACGCAGAGTGGGAGTTCTACCTGAACGCCATCGGTTTCGAAGGGGCGGATGTGCGGCGGGGCCATACCTTCAACCGCAACCACTTGACCATCGAGGCGGCGATCGCCGGTATGGGTGTGGCGATTGCCCGTCGCACCCTGCTCAACGACGAGCTGGAGCGCGGCACCTTGATCGTGCCGTTCGGCCTGGCGGTGCCCAATCACAAGCGCTATGTGCTGCTGTATGCACCGGGCGCGCTAAGCCATCCGCAGGTGCGCGCGGTGCATGACTGGCTGGTGGAAGAAGCGGAAATTTTTCGCGGTCTGCACCCCTTGGTCGAGGGCTGATCGTCGAGGAGTCGAAGAGGACGCGAGGCGAGTCGACTCCCGACATTAACAGCGCTTTTGGCCGTTGTCCGGCTTTATTTGCGAATGAATATTTATCTTTTTTTAGGGGTTGAATTGTTCTTCGTCCTGCCCAATTGTGTAACCAAGAGGTCGCAAAATCAGCACCCCAAAGTGCTACCGCGGCCTTGTTGCGAGCTAGCTGAAATAAGGGAAGAACTATGCAAATCCAAGTCCATAGCGATAACCATATTCAAAGCAGCATCCGGCTGGAGGAGTGGGTCCGTAGCACCATTGAAAGCACGCTCGAACGTTATGAAGAAGACCTGACCCGGGTGGTGGTCCACCTGCGGGACGAGAACGGCGGCAAGTCAGGTCCGGATGATATGCGTTGCCAACTTGAGGCTCGGCCAAAGGGCCATCAGCCGGTTTCTGTCACCCACAAAGCCGATACCCTGGAACAGGCTATCGATGGCGCCACCGTCAAACTGGAAAGCGCTTTGGAACACATGTTCGGCAAGCTGCGTGGCAAACGTGCCGCTGCGGTGCCCAGCAGTGACGGCACTGAAGCAGACGCTCTGCTGGAAGAAGAATTCCTCGAAAACGAACAGGCCGCACTCAACAGCTGACGCCTGATTCCCTTCCCCAACGACAACGGGCCTGCATATGCAGGCCCGTTTTGTTTGTGTGGCTTTTTATCGGTACTGGCTTATCGCTCCAGGCTTGAGGGCGCGAGCGTTTTCAGCGCGTTGCCCCCAAGCCAACCCCCTATGGGGGCTTAGAACGCCACTGAGGTTTGCACGTACAGGGTGCGCGGCTCGCCCACGTATTTGCCCCGGTTGTTGTCGTCGAAGGAGCGCGTGAAGTACTGGTGGTTGAGGATGTTTTTTACCCCTACCGCCACGTTCAGGTCAGACAGCTGCGGGCCGAAGTCATAGGCCGCACGGCTGCTGAACAGCATGTAGCCCGGGATGTTGCCGACATTGCCCAGTTCGTTTTCCGTCGAGGTATTGGCGTTGTCAGCGAACTGGCTGCTTTGGTAGCTGCTGTCGAGGTTGAGCTTCCACGGACCTTCGGTGTAACCCAGGCCCAGGGTGCCTTTATGCCGGGATGAAAACGGCACGCGATTGCCCTTGTTCGGCCCGTCTTCGCGGATGGTGGCGTCGACATAGGCGTAGGTCGCATACACATCGAAGCCGGCCAGGGCCGGGCTCAGGCCGTCGAGGGCGTAGTTGATGCTGCTCTCGATGCCTTGATGGCGGGTTTCACCGCGGGCGATCACCGTGTCGTTGGTCTGGTTGCTTTCATACTGATTGTCGAAATTGATCAGGAAGGCCCCGATCTCGGCGCGCAGGCCGCCTTGCTCATAGCGGGTTCCCAATTCCCAGGTGCGGGCTTTTTCCGGCTTGATCTCCCCCTTGTCGACGCGGTTGCGCATCTGGCTGTATTGCACGCTGCCGAACGAGCCTTCGGTGTTGGCGTACAGGTTCCAGCTGTCGTTGAGGTGATACAGCACGTTCAACGCTGGCAAGGCGGTGTTGTAGTCGCCTTTGTACTGGGCATTGAGGCGCTTGTCGGTCTGCTCCGATTCGATCATCTCGTAGCGAATGCCGGGGGTGATAGTCCATTGGCCGATGTCGATGCGGTCGTCGAGGAAAATCGCATGGGCTTCGGTGCTGCCCCGGGTGTTGCGGTCCCGGGTGTCGGCGGTGGAGGGCAACTGCTGGGCGGCGATCGGGGTGATGAAGCGCTGCTCGTGGCCGGCTTCGTTGATGTAGCGGTAGCCCAGGCCCAGTTCGTGGCTGGTCTGACCGAGGTCGAAGCCTTGGGCGAAGCGGCTTTCCAGGCCGCGCACCCAGTATTCGCGCGGTGACAGGGAGATAACGGTGCGCTGGTCCAGGTAGCCGCTGCGCAGGGTCTTGGTGAAGAAGCTATTGACCGTGAACTCCCGGCGATCCTCCTGATAGCGGTAGCCGACATTGAACATCGTGCGGCGGCCCCAGAACTTGTCGAACGGCCGGGTCGATTGATACGGGTCGGCCTTGTACGCCGCCGTGCTCAGGCCGCCGGGCATGTCGGCCTCACCCTCGTAGTACTGGGCCATGGCGTTAAAGCTGTTGGCGTCGTCGAGCTGGTATTTGCCCTTGAGAATCAGGTCGTCGATCTGCGTGTCGCTGTGTTCGCGCCAGTCGCCACCGCGGGTGCCGGAGTACAGCAGGGCGCCGCCCAGGCCATTGTCGGCGGTGCCGCCGGCCAGCAGGTTGCCGGTGGTCTTGAAGCCGTCATGGCTGGACGAGGGGCTGGTTTCGGTCTGTAGGCCGCCCTTGACCGTCGGTTCATCGGGGATCGCCCGGGTCACGAAGTTGACGATGCCGCCGACGTTCTGCGGGCCATAACGCACCGCGCCGCCGCCGCGCACCACGTCCACGGCGTCCATGTTGCCCATGCTGATGGGCGCGAATGACAACTGCGGCTGGCCGTAAGGGGCGAAGGGCACCGGAATGCCGTCCATCAGCACCGTGGAGCGCGAAGCCAGGCGCGGGTTGAGCCCGCGGATGCCGAAGTTCAGCGCCATGTCGTGGCTGCCGGTGCCGTTGTTCTCCGGCGCGTTGACCCCGGGGATGCGGTTGAGCACGTCCCGGGCCTGGGTGGCGCCCTGGCGTTCGAATTCTTCACGGCGGATCACGTCCCGGGCACCGGGGTGCTCGAAGACGTTGGTCTGGGCTGCATCCCCAAGCCAGTCGCCGACCACGCTGGAAGCCCCCAACTCCAGCGCCGCCGGGGCGCTGTCGGTGCTGGCCGGTTGCAGGCTGAAAGCCTTGTCGCCCTCGGCCCGGGCTTGCAAGCCGGTGCCCTTGAGCAGGGCATTCAAACCTTCTTCTGCGCTGTAGTGTCCTTCCAGGCCCTGGCTTTGCAGGCCTTGGGTGACCTGCGAGCCAAAGGAAATCAGCACCCCGGCCTCCCGGCCAAATTGGTTCAGGGCATTTTCCAGGGCCGTGGGGGCGATGTGGTAGCTCTGTTGCGCGGTGTCGGCGGCCAGTGCGTAAGGCAGGCTGGCGACACTCAGGCTGGCACCCAGCAGCAGGTGGCGCAGGGTACGGGCAAGGGGCGTGAGGCGAGTCGGTTGCTGGTGCATGCAGGGTGGTCCTGAGAAGGAGGATTCAAGGTGGCTTTCCTTCTCTGTCACGCGAGGGCTGGAAAACGGCTCACGTCGGCTGAAAATAATGTTTGCTGGAAAAAAACACCGTCAGGCGCGGGCTTGCACCGTCACCCAATAGCGGGTGAAGCGTTGCACCTTCACCGGCAGGCTGATCTCCAGCAGGTCGAGAATGCGCTCGCTGTCATCCAGGGGGTAACTGCCGGAGATCAGCAGGTCGGCGACCCGGGCGTCGCAATTGAGTTGGCCGCGACGGTAACGCCCCAGCTCCTGGAGAAAGTCCGCCAGGCGCATATGGGCGGCGACCAGCATGCCGTCGCTCCAGGCACCGCTGCCGGCGTCCAGCGGTCGCGGGGTGCCCCAGGCGTTGCCGTTGAAACTCAACTGCTGCCCGGCCTGCACCGTCAGCGCGGCGCCGTTGTACGCGTTCGGGTTCACACTCACGCTGCCCTCGAACACCGCCAGCTCGCTGCGTTGGTTGAACTGCCGCAGGTTCAGGCGTGCGCCCTGGGGCCGCAGCAGGCCTTCCGCGCTTTGCACCAGCAGTGACCGGCGGTCCTGGGCGGTGGTCAGGAGGATTTCGCCCTCCAGCAGGCGGATCAGCCGTTGCTGGCCGTCGAAGTGCACATCCACTGCGCTGCGGGTGTTGAGTTGCAAACGGCTGCCGTCGTCCAGGCGCAGATCGCGGCGTTGTCCCACGGGGCTGCGGTAGTCGGCCAGCAGCGGCGGCAACAGGTTTTGTTCGCGCATCCCCCAGGTGACCGCGGAGCCGGCGCCCAGTAGCAGCAACAGCTTCAGCGCCTGGCGTCGGCTGCTGGAGGTGGGCGCGTTCAAGGCGCTGTGGGCCAAAGGCGAAGACAAGCCGCGCAGCCGTTGATTGACCCGCTGAATATGCTGCCAGGCCCGCTGGTGTTCGCTGTGGGCGTCGTGCCACTGCTGCCACGCCCGTTGCTGGCTCGGGCTGAGCGGGCCGCCCTGCATTTCCACCAGCCAGTGCACGGCTTGCTCGGCGACCTGGGTGGAAAAGTCCGCGGGGCCGCCGGGGCCGGGGTTGAGTGAAGGGTTCACAGGGCGAAGTAGCAGCGCAGGGCTGCCTTGTTCAGGTGGCGTTTGACGGTGGCAATGGAGATGCCCAGTTCCTTGGCGATTTCCCCGTAGCTCAAGCCATCGACCTGGGCCAGCAGAAAGGCGCGTTTGACCAGGCGGGGCAGGCCGTCGAGCAACTGGTCCAGCTCCATCAGGGTTTGCAGGATGATGGCCCGTTCTTCTTCGGACGGCGCGCTTTGCTCCGGCATCTGCGCCAGGGCTTCCAGGTAGGCGCGCTCCAGGTCCTGGCGTCGGTAATGGTTGCTCAGCACCCGTTTGGCGATGGTGGTGAGAAAGGCCCGCGGCTCGATGAGGGTGGGCGTTTCCCGGGCCGTCAGCACCCGCATAAAGGTGTCCTGGGCCAGGTCGGCAGCGCTGTCAGGGCAGCCGAGCTTGCGCCGCAGCCAGCTGTTCAACCAGCCGTGATGGGCGCTGTAGAGGGTTTCGACGGTCAGGGAATGGGACAAGCGAGACGCTCCGGCAGCATGCAGATGCTTAAGAGAACAAGAATTGTTCGCATTGTAGGGAGCGGCATGGCATTCGGCAATCAGGGCGGACCGACGGAAGGCTGGGCATTAACGTCAGGCTTTTTTGCGTATGAGAATATTTATCATTAATATCGTCGCCCTGTTCCTGTCGCCTGCCGCTCCGTGCCGGGCGTCCTCTTTCGCGTCAAGGTCGAACCATGAAAAGCAAGGCTGTCGGTACGCCTGTTTCCTATCGCTTGGCGGTGACCTCGCGGGTGCTCGCTGCGGTGCTGGGCGGCTACGTGTTGGCGGCCTTGAGCAGCGTGTGCCTGACCTTGCTGCTGCCGGTGTCCCGGCCTGATGCGGTGGTCATCGGGATGATGAGCTCGTTCCTGTTCTACCTGCTGGCGGTGATCGGCTGTTTTGCCTGCCGCAGCGCCTGGCAGGCCTGGGGCGGTGTGCTGTTGGCAAGCCTGATCCTGGCGGCGATCAGCGGCCTGGCGTATTGGGGCGCGGCCTGATGAAAGAGGGTTTTCGCCAATCCATGGCCTGGCTGCACACCTGGAGCGGGCTGATCTTCGGCTGGTTGCTGCTGGCGATTTTTCTCACCGGCAGCCTGGCTTACTTCAAGGATGAGATCAGCCACTGGATGCAGCCGGAAGTACCGGCCCGTGGCCTCGATGCCCAGGCTAACCTGGTGGTGGCCCAGGCCTATCTGCAGCAACGGGCGCCCAACGCGGCCCGCTGGTTTATCAACCTGCCCAATGAGCGCCAGCCGGCGTTATCGGTGAGCTGGCAGGACGCGGCCAAGGTCGGTCAGCGCGGGGCCTTCGAAGAGCAACTGCTGGACCCGGCCAGCGGCGCTGCCCTGCAGGCGCGTGAGACCCGCGGCGGCGAGTTTTTCTACCGCTTTCATTTTCAGTTGCAGATGCCCTATCCCTGGGGCCGCTGGCTGTCCACGGCAGCGGCCATGGTGATGTTCGTGGCGTTGATCAGCGGCATCATCACCCACAAGAAAATCTTCAAGGACTTCTTCACCTTCCGCCCCCGCAAGGGCCAGCGCACCTGGCTCGACGGGCATAACGCGGTGGGCGTGCTGGTATTGCCGTTCCACCTGATGATCACCTACAGCAGCCTGGTGATCTTCATGACCATGGTCATGCCGGCCAGCATCCTGGTGGCCTACGACAACAACCCCCGAAGCTTCTTCAACGAGCTGCTGCCGGCCACCAACAACCCCAAGGCGGCGGGACAGCCGGGGACCTTGGTGGCGCTGGCCCCGTTGCTCGATCAGGCGCTGCAACAGTGGCCGGGCGGCCGGGCGGAACGGATCGCGGTGAATAACCCGGGGGATCTCAATGCTTCGGTGAATGTGTTCCGCAGTGGCGCTGATCGCGTGGTGCATGATTTCGGCAGTGTGGTGTCGTTCAACGGTGTGACCGGGCAGATGCTCAAGGTCAGCGCCGGACAATCCTTGCCCCTGGCCATCGGTGGCAGTTTCTACGGCCTGCACATGGGGCATTTTGCCGGGCCGGTGCTGCGCTGGCTGTACTTTATCTGTGGGCTGGCGAGCACCGCGATGATCGGCACCGGGCTGGTGATCTGGCTCGGCAAGCGTCAGCTCAAGCACGCCAAGAGCGGGGTGCAGCCCTTCGAGCTGCGGTTGGTGGAAGTGTTGAACATCGCCAGTATGGCCGGCTTGGTGGTGGCCGTGGCGGCGTATTTCTGGGCCAATCGCCTGCTGCCCGCAGGGCTGGCCGAGCGTGCTGGTTGGGAAGTGACCGGCTTCTTCAGTGTCTGGGGCCTGAGCCTGCTGCATGCCGCGCTGCGTCGCGGCCCCAGGGCCTGGATCGAGCAATTGGGACTGGCGGCATTGCTGTTCGCCGGTCTGCCGCTGCTGGACGTGCTGACTGCGCCGGACCTGGGCTGGGTCTTGGACGGGCCGATGGACGGGGTTCGCCTGGGCTTTGACCTGGCCTGCCTGGGCACGGGCCTGTTCCTGGCGTGGGCTGCGCTGAAAATGCACCGTCGTGGCTCGCTCCAGGCCGAGGCTCGGCCCCGCGCCGCCCGCGCTCGACCCATGCCCCTTGAAAGCGAGGTGAACTGAATGTTGCTGGCTCTGTTGTTGTGCTACGCGGGGTTTACCGGGTTATGCCTGGCCATGGACCGGCATCACGCCGATGTGCTCGGGCACAAGGCCTCGGCGCGCCGGCGCCAGGGGCTGCGTCTGGGCGGCTGGGCGCTGCTGAGTTTGTCATTGGCCGCAGCGGTGGACGCCGCTGGTTGGGGGCTGGGCCTGGTGCAGTGGTGCGCGGTGCTGATGCTCAGTGGCCTGTTGCTGGTGTTGTTGCTGCCTTATCGTCCGCGCTTGGCGTTGCTGATGGCGGGCCTTGGCCTGCTGGCCAGCCCGGTCGCTGCCCTTGCGTTGCACTGATCGAGTCCGCCGATGATGCTCACCACCCCGCCTGAACACCCCGAGCTGGAGCGTCCCGAGGCTTTGGGCAGCCGCGCGCATTTCCTGCAGGTGTTCCTGTCCCAGCGTTCGCAGATGGAGGCCCTGGTCAGTCGTCGCGTCGGCTGCCGGGCCACGGCGGCCGATCTGGTGCAGGACTTGTTCTTGCGTTTCTGGCGTCGGCCCCTGGTGCAGGTGGAAGAACTCAGCACCTACCTGCTGCGTTGTGCCGGCAACATCGCCATCGACCATTTGCGCAGCGAAGGGGCGCGGGTGCGGGTCAGTGAAGGCTGGTTGCCGGAGCAGCAAGACAACCAGGGCGTCGAGCCGCAGGCCGCGCTGGAGGCCGGCAATGACTTGCGCCATGTCGAGGCGGCCCTGCGCAGCCTGCCGGAGCGCACCCGACAGATTTTCCTGCTGAACCGCATTCACGGCCGCAAATATGCCGAGATCGCCCGCGCAATGGGCCTGTCCCAAAGTGCCGTGGAAAAACATATGATGCGCGCCCTTGAGGCCTGCAAGGCCAGCCTGAGAGAGCCCTCAAGCCCCCGTCCGCCAGGGAAAGCCCCGTGAACCACACTGCCCGCGTCACCCCGACGCCCGCCCAGGAACAGGCCGCGCTGGCCTGGCTGAGCCTGTTGCACGACCAGCCCAGCAGCGGTGACCAGGCCACCTTCAGCCACTGGCTGCAGGCCGATCCGGCCCATGTCGAAGCCTATGCCCAGGCCCAGGTGCTGTGGGAGTTGAGCGAAGGGCCGGCGCGTACCCTGGCCGATGAAGACGCCTTCGCCCTGCAAGGCTACCTGCGGGCCATGGACCGTTCGCCACGACAGACGCGGCGGCGCTGGTCGGCGGCACTGGCGATGGCCGCCTGCCTGGTGCTGATGATCGGGGTGGCGGCGGGCTGGCAGCCGGCGCGCTGGGTCGATGACCTGGGGGCCGACTACGTCTCGGCGCCGGGGCAGGTGCGCACGCTGGTGCTGGCAGACCAGTCCGAAGTGACCCTGGACGCCGACAGCGCCATCGCCGTGGATTTCAGTCACGGCGAGCGGCATGTCCAGCTGCGCCGAGGGGCGGCGTTCTTCCAGGTCACCCACACGGGCCAACCCTTTGTGGTGATGGCGGAGCAGGGCGAAGCGCGGGTCCTGGGGACTCAGTTCGAAGTTCGCCTGCAGCCGTCCGGGGCCCAGGTCACCGTGCTGTCGGGCCGGGTCGGGGTGACGCCCCGCCAGGGTGCCGAGCAACAGATTCTCAGCGCCGGCCAGCAAGTCGCCTATGCCCAGGGCAATGCCCAGCCCCTGCATCCGGTGGACAGTGAGGCGCAACTGGCCTGGCGCCAGGGCTGGCTGAACTACTACCGGGCGCCGCTGGCCGATGTCATCCAGGACCTGCAGCGCTACTACCCGGGGCGGATCCTGGTGCTCAACGAGCAATTGGCGGCTCGCACCGTCAGCGGCAGTTTCCCCAGTCGCGACCCGTTGGCGGTCCTGGGTTCCTTGCGTGGGGTCCTGGGGTTTGAGCAGCACAGCGTGCTCAATCGCCTGATCATCCTGCGCTGACGC
Organism: Pseudomonas morbosilactucae; assembly: GCF_023241665.1. Taxonomy (NCBI): domain Bacteria; kingdom Pseudomonadati; phylum Pseudomonadota; class Gammaproteobacteria; order Pseudomonadales; family Pseudomonadaceae; genus Pseudomonas; species Pseudomonas morbosilactucae. The sequence goes on from NZ_JALQCX010000054.1 coordinate 12,556, forward strand.
CAGGGATGGACGACAACCCCGGCCTGCAAACACCGGTGCGGGGAGGGCGTGGAAAATTATTTTCAAAAAAAGGTGAGGTAAATCCGTCGCCGATCCGTGTAGTGCTTGAAAGTGCGATTCATTCGCATCCATGACGTTTCTACACACGAGTCTCAAGCATGAAGTCCAGGGCAAAATCGGTGGCAGGCAGTGCGGTAAAAGGGTGGGTTGGCGTTTCGGTGCTGGCGGTTTCAGGGTGGGCGTTGTTGCCCTTGAGCGTGGCCTTGGCGGCGGACCCTGGCAGCACCCAGCAAAGCCCCTTGTTCAGCTTCGCCATGGCTGCCAAACCCTTGCCCCAGGCCCTGAGCGATTTCAGCCGGGTCACCGGCCTGAGCGTGGTCTACACCGATGAAGCGCCTTATGGCCTCAAGGCCCCGGCGATCAGCGGCCAGTTGAGTGCGGAACAGGCCCTGCAGCGTTTGTTGAGCAACTCCGGCCTGACCTTCCGCCGTACCGATGCCCGCACCCTGGCCCTGGAGCCTGTGCCCACCGAGGGCGCGTTGAACCTGGGGGCGACCAACATCACCTCCACGGTCGCCGCCGAAAGCACCAGCTACCAGCCGCCGGCCAGCAGCTCGGTGGCGCGCTCCCAGGGCTTGATCCAGGAAATCCCCCAGACCATCAACGTGGTCCCGGCCCAGGTTCTGCGCGACCAGACCCCACGCAACCTGGACGATGCCCTGAACAACATCAGCGGCATCACCCAGACCAACACCCTGGGCGGCACCCAGGACGCGGTGATGATCCGTGGCTTTGGCGACAACCGTAACGGCTCGGTGATGCGCGACGGCATGCCGGTGATGCAAGGCCGCGCGCTGAACGCCACGGCAGAGCGGGTGGAAGTGCTCAAGGGCCCGGCGTCTCTGTTGTATGGCATCCAGGACCCGGGCGGCGTGGTCAATATCGTCAGCAAGAAGCCGCAACTGGAGCAGTACAACGCCGTGACCCTGCGCGGCTCGACCTATGGTTCTGGCAAGAACGGCAGCGGTGGCGGCCTGGACAGCACCGGCGCGCTGGGCGATTCCGGGCTGGCGTACCGCATGATCCTCGACCATGAAGACGAGGATTACTGGCGCAATTTCGGCACCCACCGGGAAACCCTGATCGCGCCTTCCCTGGCCTGGTTCGGCGAGGACACCAAGCTGCTGTTCGCCTATGAACACCGGGAATTCCTCACCCCGTTCGACCGGGGCACGGTATTTGATCCCAAGACCAAGCATGCGTTGGATATCCCTGCCGACCGGCGCCTGGACGAGCCGTTCAACAACATGGAAGGGCGTTCGGACCTGTACCGCTTTGAAGCCGACCACCAACTCAACGACAACTGGAAGGCCCACTTCGGCTACAGCTGGAACCGTGAAACCTACGACGCCAGCCAGGTGCGGGTGACCGCGGTGAATTCAGCCAACGGCACCTTGACGCGCAAGATGGACGGCACCCAAGACGCCATCACCACCGACCGGTTTGCCACCGCGAGCCTGGAAGGCCAGGTCGAGCTGGCCGGCATGCGTCACGACCTGGTATTCGGCCTGGACGATGAGTACCGCAAGATCTACCGCGCAGACCTGATCCGGCAGAACAGCCAGACCACCTTCAGCTACCTCAACCCGGTGTATGGCCAGGAAGTGGCGGGCAGCACCGTCAGTGCCACCGACAGTGCCCAGACTGACCTGTTGCGCAGTGACTCGGTGTTCTTCCAGGACTCCATCCACCTCACCGACCAGTGGATCCTGGTGGGCGGCGGGCGCTTCCAGGAGTACGACCAGTACGCGGGCAAGGGCCGTCCATTCCACGTCAACACCGACACCAACGGGCAGAAGTTCATCCCCCGCGCGGGCCTGGTGTATCGCTACACCGACCAGTTGTCGTTCTACGGCAGCTACACCGAATCGTTCAAACCCAACTCCAGCATTGCCCAGTTGGCCGGCGGTACCGTGGTACTGGACGGCGGCATCAAGCCGGAAGAGGGCAAGTCCTGGGAGTTGGGGGCCAAGCTCGATATGCCGGGCCGGGTCACTGCCAGCGCGGCGGTGTTCGATATCACCAAGCGCAATGTACTGGTGTCCACTGCCACCGCCGGGGAGACCGTGACCAGCGTGACCGGTGAAGTGCGCTCCCGCGGCCTGGAGCTGGACGTCAGCGGTCAGCTCAGTGACCAGTGGAGCCTGATCGGCAGCTATGCCTACACCGACGCCGAAGTTACCCAGGACACCGAGTACAAAGGCAAGCGCCTGCAGAACGTTGCCAAGAACACCGCGTCGCTGTCGGCGGTGTATGACTTTGGCAGCCTGATCGGCGGTGATCGCCTGCGAGTCGGTGCCGGTGCCCGTCGCGTTGGCGAACGCGCTGGTGACGCGCCCAACAGCTTCGACCTGCCGGCCTACACCGTGGCCGATGCCTTTGCCACCTACGACACTCAGTTGGAAGGGCAGAAGGTCAAATTCCAGCTCAACGTGAAGAACCTGTTCGACAAGACCTACTACACCTCGGCGGCGAGCACCTACTTCGTCTCCGTGGGCGATGCCCGGCAGTTCTCCCTCTCCAGCACCCTGGAATTCTGACGGCCTGCGCCAAGGCATCGGCCCCATCGCCGGCAAGCCGGCTCCTACAGGATGCGCACCTCGCTTCTTTGTAGGAGCTGGCTCGCCAGCGATGGCGGTCTCAAGATGGGCGCCAAGACACCGGGCCCATCGCCGGCAAGCCGGCTCCTACAGGATGCGCACCCGCTTTTTGTAGGAGCTGGCTCGCCAGCGATGGCGGTCTCAAGATTGGCGCCAAGGTCTCGGGCCCCATCGCCGGCAAGCCGGCTCCTACAGGATGTGCACCTTGCTTTTTGTAGGAGCTGGCTCGCCAGCGATGGCGGTCTCAAGATGAGCGCCAAGGCATCGGCCCCCATCGCCGGCAAGCCGGCTCCTACAGGATGTGCACCTCGCTTTTTGTAGGAGCTGGCTTGCCAGCGATGGCGGTCTCAAGGTGGGCGCAAAGGTCTTGGGCCTCAGCGTAAAAACGCCTGGCGATAATCGCCTGGGGTGCCGCCCAGGGCCTGGCGGAAGCGATGGGTGAAATGGCTGGCGCTGGCGAAGCCACAGGCCAGGGCGATTTCGCCCAGCGGTAGGCGGGTGTGGCGCAGCAGGTGCCGGGCCTGGGCCAGGCGTCGGGCCAGCACGTATTGATGGGGCGGCAGGCCAAAGCTGGCGCGAAACATCCGTGCAAAGTGGTATTCCGATAACGCACACAACCCCGCCAATTGCCCGAGGCTGATGGGCTCGGCCAACTGGCTGTCGATGAACTCCACCAATTGCCGCCGCTGGTGCGCGGCCAAGCCGCCCTTGAGCCGCAAACCCTGACGCAGCCCCACTTGGTGCAACAGCGCGTGGCTGAGCATCTCGTGGGCCAGGCTGCTGGTCAGCACTCGTTCTGCAGGCTCGTCCCAGTTGAGCTGGATCAGCTGGCGAAAGCGCCGGGCTTGTTGCGGGTCATCCAAGAAGGTGCTTTCACGTAGCTGCATTTCCCGTGGTTCGCGGTCCAGCAGGCCCACGCAACCGAGGGCGAACTGCTCCGGGCTGAAGTACAGATGGGCCAGGCGGATACGCCCGTTGATCACCCAGGCGGACTGGTGTTCGGCCGGCAGGATGCAGAGTTTGTCCGGGGCCCCCTTGGTGCCGGGTTGGTCACGGCGAAAGGTTTCGGTGCCACCGGCGATGTAGCAGGACAGGGTGTGATGGCTCGGCGCTTCGTATTCCTGGGCGTCGTGGTGGTTGCTCCACAAGGCTGCAGACAAGCCGTCACCGAGCTCGGCGCTGTGCTCCAGGCGAGCATTGGGCGAGCGGTTCAGGGCTTGAAAGACTTGCAGGGTATCCAGTGCGGGCATGTTCGTTTCTCCAACGTTGGCATCCTACTCCCTGAATGCCCGGCTGCCAGCCCGGCAAGCGACAAAAGCGCAAGTTTACGCAAGCGCGTTGCCCCTGCCCGGGCTGAGACTGTGAGCCTTGCACAGGAGTCGCGCCATGAACCTCTCGCTTTATCTGCTCACCGTCCTGATCTGGGGCACCACCTGGATTGCCCTGAAACTGCAGTTGGGGGGGGTGGCCATTCCGGTATCCATCGTCTATCGCTTCGGCCTGGCGGCCCTGGTGCTGTTCGTCATGTTGCTGCTCAGCCGCAAGCTGCAGGTGATGAACCGCCGCGGGCACCTGATCTGCCTGGCCCAGGGCCTCTGCCTGTTCTGCATCAACTTCATGTGTTTCCTGCACGCCAGCCAATGGATTCCCAGTGGCCTGGTGGCGGTGGTGTTCTCCACGGCCACCCTGTGGAACGCCCTGAATGCGCGGGTGTTCTTCGGCCAGCGGATCGCGCGCAACGTGCTGATGGGCGGCGCCTTGGGCCTGTTCGGCCTGGGGCTGCTGTTCTGGCCCGAGCTGGTGAGCCACCGCGCGAGCCCGCAGACCTTGCTTGGCCTGGGCCTGGCGCTGTTGGGCACCCTGTGTTTCTCGGCGGGCAACATGCTGTCGAGCCTGCAGCAGAAAGCCGGGCTCAAGCCATTGACCACCAATGCCTGGGGCATGGCGTACGGGGCGGTGATGCTGTCGGTGTATTGCCTGTTCCAGGGCATTCCCTTTGAGATGGAATGGAACACCCGTTACGTCGGCTCGTTGCTGTACCTGGTGATTCCGGGGTCGGTGATCGGCTTTACCGCCTACCTGACCCTGGTCGGGCGCATGGGCCCGGAGCGCGCCGCCTATTGCACCGTGCTGTTCCCGGTGGTGGCGCTGAACGTCTCGGCGTTTGTCGAAGGCTACCAATGGACCGCGCCGGCCCTGGCCGGGCTGGTCCTGGTGATGCTGGGCAACGTGCTGGTGTTTCGCAAACCCAAGTCGCCGCTGGTGACGACGCCCAAGCCCGCCCTATCCTAGGGGCCGGCCTGCCGGTGATGAGGTTCCCGCGAACGCCATCGCCGGCGCCATCGCCGGCACTGCGCCGGGCTTAACCCTTCCAGACTTGCGGGTTGACCAGGTCTTGCGGGCGCTCGCCCAGCAGGGCGCTGCGCAGGTTGGCCAGGGCACGATTGGCCATGGCTTCGCGGGTTTCGTGGGTGGCAGAGCCGATGTGCGGCAGGGTCACGGCGTTCTTCAACTGGAACAACGGCGACTCGGCCAGGGGCTCTTTCTCGTACACGTCCAGGCCGGCGCCGCGGATCCGATTGTTCTGCAGGGCGTCGATCAGCGCCGGCTCATCCACCACCGGGCCGCGGGAAATGTTCACCAGGATCGCGCTGGGCTTCATCAAGGCCAGTTCACGGTGGCTGATCAGGTGCTTGGTCTTCTCACTCAACGGCACCACAAGGCAGACAAAATCCGCTTCCGCCAGCAGTTGATCGAGGCTGCGGAACTGCGCCCCCAGTTCCTGCTCCAGATCGGTCTTGCGGCTGTTGCCGCTGTAGAGGATCGGCATATTGAAGCCCAGGCGACCACGCCGGGCCACGGCCGCGCCGATGTTGCCCATGCCGACGATGCCCAGGGTCTTGCCATGCACATCGCTGCCGAACAATGGCGCGCCGACACTGGCTTGCCACTGGCCGGCCTTGGTCCAGGCATCCAGTTCGGCGACCCGACGGGCGCTGCTCATGATCAGGGCGAAGGCCAGGTCGGCGGTGCTTTCGGTGAGCACGTCCGGGGTGTTGGTGAGCATGATCCCGCGTTCGTTGAAGTAGGCCACGTCGTAGTTGTCGTAGCCCACCGAGACACTGGACACCACTTCCAGCTTGGCGGCGCTTTCCAGTTGGGCGCGACCGAGCTTGCGACCCACGCCGATCAGGCCGTGGGCGTGGGGCAGGGCTTCATTGAACTGTGCGTTGATGTCGCCTTGCTTGGGATTGGGCACGATGACCTCGAAGTCCTGTTGCAGGCGTTCGATCATTTCGGGCGTGACACGGCTGAAGGCAAGTACGGTCTTTTTCATCGCGGGAAGAGCTCGTCAGGCGGGAAGAATGCCAAGCAAGCTAACATTCTCCACCGCGTTTTTATAGCGCCAGCAGGGGCGCTATCGGCTCAATGGGCCAGGCGGGCGCCAGCCAGGCTGCCGCTCAGTTCATGGGCTGTCAGTTCCGCCTGGTGTGCGGCGAGGATTTCCGGCAGGGAACCGCGCAGGTATTCGACCCAGGTCTTGATCTTGGCATCCAGGTACTGGCGCGACGGGTAGATGGCGTACAGGTTCAGCTCCTGGGAGCGGTACTGGGGCATGACCCGCACCAGGGTGCCGTTACGCAGCCCTTCGATGGCGGCGTACACCGGCAATACGCCGACGCCCATGCCGCTGGTGATCGCGGTTTTCATCGCGTCCGCCGAGTTCACCAGGAACGGTGAGCTGTTGATGGTCACCATCTCCTGGCCTTCCGGGCCGTCGAACAGCCACTTCTCCAGGGGGATCACCGGGCTCACCAGGCGCAGGCAGGCATGGTTCAGCAGGTCGCTGGGTTTTTGCGCGCAGCCGTTGGCTTTCACATAGGCCGGCGAGGCGCAGACGATGCTGTAGGTGATGCCCAGGCGCTGGGAAACAAAGCCCGAGTCCGGCAGTTCGCTGGCCAGCACGATGGACACGTCGTAGCCCTCGTCCAGCAGGTCCGGCACGCGGTTGGCCAGGGTCAGGTCGAAGGTCACGTCCGGGTGGGTCTTGCGGTAGCGGGCGATGGCATCGATCACAAAGTGCTGGCCGATGCCGGTCATGGTGTGGACTTTCAACTGGCCGGCGGGCCGGGCGTGGGCGTCGCTGGCCTCGGCTTCGGCCTCCTCGACGTAGGCCAGGATCTGTTCGCAGCGCAGCAGGTAGCGCTTGCCGGCTTCGGTCAGGGCGATGCGCCGGGTCGTGCGGTTGAGCAGACGGGTTTGCAGGTGGGCCTCAAGGTTGGAGACCGCGCGCGAGACGTTGGCCGTGGTGGTGTCCAGTTGCACAGCGGCGGCGGTGAAGCTGCCGGCTTCGGCGACGCAACTGAAGGCGCGCATGTTTTGCAGGGTGTCCATGGAGTGCTCTCAGGGGAGGTGGCAAATTGTGACACGAAGTTTCTGTTTTTACAGGCGAATAGGGCTTCGACCAAAGGATTATCGCGTTAACGGTAATAAAGATTCACAGGAATGCCACCTTATCGCCGTGCATGCCGCCCCCTAGAATTGCGCCGATCCGTAGGGGCCGGCTTGCCGGCGATCCGCGCAACGCGGCGTAGCTGGCGTATCGCTGCGCCGGCCAGCCAGCTCCTACGAGAGAAATACCCTCCCCCCGATCTCAGGAATTCGCAGCAGTGCCGCGTCGCATCAGCAGAGAGCTGAAGTCTCTCAGTGTTTGGGCTTTATCGTTAGCAATCAGCGGCTGCATCGGAACCGGAGGTATTGCCCCACAAGGCCAATTGTTGCCTGCCAATACCCTGGCCACCGACGAAGCGATCCACAGCGCCGAGCGCGATGCCCACTGGCCCAGCGTCCAGTGGTGGCAAGCCTATGGCGACCCCCAGCTCAATCGTTGGGTCGATCTGGCCATGCAGGGCAGCCCGAGCCTGGCCATGGCCGCGGCCCGGGTGCGTCAGGCCCGGGCCCTGGCCGGAGTGGCCGAAGCTGCCGAGTCGTTGCAGGTCCAGGGCGACGCCAGCCTCAAGCGCCACAACTGGCCCACCGATCCGTTCTACGGCCCGGGCGACTTGGCCAACAGCACCACGTGGGACAACAACGCCGCCCTGGGTTTCAGCTACGCCCTGGACCTGTGGGGCCGGGAAAGCAACGCCAGCGAGCGTGCCGTGGACCTGGCCCACATGAGCGCCGCCGAGGCCCGTCAGGCCCGCTTGGAGTTGGCCAATAACCTGGTGCGCGCCTATATCCAGTTGTCCCTGCACTTCGCCCAGCGCGATATCGTGCTGGCGACGCTCAAGCAGCAACAGCAGATTCTTGACCTGGCCCAGCGTCGCCTGGACGGTGGTATCGGCACCCACTTCGAGGTCAGCCAGGCCCAGGCGCCGTTGCCGGAAACCCATCGCCAACTGGACGCCCTGGACGAAGAAATCGCCCTGACCCGCAACCAACTGGCGGCCCTGGCCGGCAAGGGCCCGGGGGAGGGCGCGCAGTTGCAACGACCGACCCTGGCCCTAGGCGCCGCCCTGAAACTGCCCTCGGTGTTGCCCGCCGAACTGCTGGGGCAACGCCCGGACGTGGTCGCCAGCCGCTGGCAAGTGGCGGCCCAGGCCCGGGGCATCGATGTGGCCCACGCCGGCTTCTACCCCAACGTCGACCTGGTGGGCAGCCTGGGCTACATGGCCACAGGCGGCGGCGCCCTGGAGTTCCTCACCGGCAAGAAACTCACTTACAACGTCGGCCCGGCCATCAGCCTGCCGATCTTCGACGGCGGGCGTCTGCGGGCGGAACTGGGGGCGGCCGCGGCCGGCTACGACCTCGCCGTGGCCAACTACAACCAGACCCTGGTCAACGCCCTCAAGGGCATTTCCGATCAGTTGATCCGCCGCGAGTCCATGGACAAGCAGCAGGGGTTTGCCGCCGAGTCGGTGGCCTCGGCTCAGAAGACTTACGACATCGCCCTGATCGCGTTCCAGCGCGGCCTCACCGATTACCTGAATGTGCTGAATGCCCAGAGCCTGTTATTTCGCCAGCAACAGGTCCAGCAGCAGGTGCAGGCGGCGCGGCTGACCGCCCAGGCGGACCTGGTGACCGCCCTGGGTGGCGGCCTGCAAGCCGGTCGTGATGTACCCCCTGAGGGCAAGATCCTCCCGAGCAAGACCCCAGCGGCCTTGGCCGTTTTTGATCACTGAAGAAGAGCCCATGACTTCGTTGCCCGCTCCGTTGCGCTGGCTGTACTCCCTTGAATGGCGCCGTGGTTTCTTTGACTGGGCACGCAGCGACGGCGTGACCTGGGTCTATATCTTCAAGGTCCTGATCGCCGCGTTTCTGACCCTGTGGCTGGCCATGCGCCTGGAGCTGCCGCAACCGCGCACAGCGATGATCACTGTATTCATCGTCATGCAGCCGCAGAGCGGCCAGGTGTTTGCCAAGAGCTTCTACCGCTTTCTCGGCACCTTGACCGGCTCGGCAGTGATGGTGGCGCTGATCGCGCTGTTCGCCCAGAACACTGAATTGTTCCTCGGCAGCCTGGCGATCTGGGTCGGCATCTGCTCGGCCGGTGCGGCCCGTTATCGCAACTTCCGCGCCTACGGTTTTGTCCTTGCCGGTTACACCGCCGCGATGGTCGGCCTGCCGGCCCTGGCCCATCCCGACGGCGCCTTCATGGCGGCAGTGTGGCGGGTGCTGGAAATTTCCCTGGGCATCCTGTGCTCGACATTGGTCAGCGCCGCGATTCTGCCGCAGACCACCAGCGCTGCCATGCGCAATGCCTTGTACCAGCGCTTCGGGGTCTTTGCCTTGTTTGTCACCGATGGCCTGCGCGGGCGTAGTCAGCGCGAGGCCTTTGAGAGCACCAATGTGCGCTTTATCGCCGAGGCGGTGGGCTTGGAAGGATTGCGCAGCGTGACGGTGTTTGAAGACCCGCACATGCGTCGGCGCAACGGTCGTCTGAGTCGGCTGAACAGCGAGTTCATGGGCATCACCACCCGCTTCAATGCCTTGCATCAGTTGCTGGAGCGCCTGCGCAGCAGCGGTGCGGATCACGTGGTGGCGGCCATCAAGCCAGGCTTGCAGGACCTGGCCGAACTGCTCGACGGCTTCTCCGGCCGGGCCTTGACCAGCCCTGATGCGGCGCGTCTGGCCGAGCAATTGGCGAACTACAAAGAGGCCTTGCCGGCGACCGTGCGCCGCCTGCGGGCGAGCTTCCAGGAGCGTCAGCCCAGCGACGCTGAGTTGCTGGACTTTCACACCGCCTACGAGCTGCTGTACCGCTTTGTCGATGAGCTGCACAGTTATGCCCAGACCCACGCGTCCCTGGCCGAGCATCGCCACGAACGGGAACACTGGGACGAGCCCTTTACCCCGCAAACCAACTGGCTGGCCTCGGCGGCCTCGGGGATTCGCGCGGCCTTTGTGCTGCTGGTGCTCGGCAGCTACTGGGTGATCACCGCCTGGCCCAGTGGCGCCACCATGACCCTGATCGCGGCGGCCACCATCGGCTTGTCCGCGGCCACGCCGAACCCGAAACGCATGGCGTTCCAGATGGCGTGCGGCACGTTGATCGGCGCCGTGGTGGGCTTTGTGGAAATGTTCTTCGTGTTCCCCTGGATCGACGGTTTCCCGTTGCTCTGCGTGATGCTGGCGCCGGTCATCGTGCTGGGTTCCTTCCTGACCTCGCGGCCGCAATACGTGGGCGTCGGCCTGGGGCTGCTGATCTTTTTCAGCACCGGCTCGGTGCCGGACAACCTCACGGTCTACAACCCCTACGCCTTTATCAACGACTACATCGCCATGGTCATGGGCATGCTGGTCTGTGCGGCGGCCGGGGCCATCATCCTGCCGCCCAACAGCCGCTGGCTGTGGCGCCGGCTGGAGCAGGACCTGCGCGGCCAGGTGGTGTACGCCATCAGCGGCAAGCTCAAGGGCCTGGCATCGAGCTTCGAAAGCCGGACCCGCGACCTGCTGCACCACGCCTACGGCCTGGCGGTGAGCCAGCCTCAGGTGCAGCGCGAACTGCTGCGCTGGATGTTTATGGTGCTGGAAGTCGGCCACGCCATTATCGAGTTGCGCAAGGAACAGGCGATTCTCCCGGTGCACCCGGCCTATGCCGAATCCCAGCCCTGGCGCCAGGCGATCCGGGTCATGGGCCGCTCCCTGGTGCGGCTGTTCCTGCAGCCCAGCCAGAGCAACCTGGAGCGCAGCCTGATTGCCGTGGACCACGCCATCAGCCGGGTCCAGGCCACCGACGAACCGTTCGCCCCGCACTTCGACACCTCGGCCCTGCGCCGGGTGAAGAGCTACCTGCATTTCATCCGCACCTCGTTGCTCGACCCGCAGTCGCCGCTGGCGGCTTATGCCGTTGCCCCCCAAGGACCTGAACATGCCTCGTGAAATCGCCTTCCATGGCGTTTACATGCCGACCATGACCCTGATGTTTTTTGTCGCCGCGGCCCTGGCCTGGGCCCTGGACCGGTTTATCGCCGGGTATGACCTGTACCGCTTCTTCTGGCACCCGGCGCTGTTGCGCCTGAGCCTGTTCACCTGTCTGTTCGGCGCCATGGCGCTCACTGTCTACCGTTGAGACCCCCGCGATGAAAAAGTTTTTCAGCCTGCTTGCCACCTTGCTCGTGCTGGCCCTGGCCCTGTGGATTGGCCGCTCGTTGTGGGAGCACTACATGAACACCCCCTGGACCCGTGATGGCCGGGTGCGGGCCGACATCATCAACGTGGCGGCCGACGTCACTGGCGAGGTGGTGGACGTGCCGGTGCGCGACAACCAGTTGGTGAAGAAGGGCGACCTGCTGATGCAGATCGACCCGGAGCACTACCGGATCGCGGTGAAACAGGCGCAATCGTTGGTGGCGTCGAAGAAGGCCACCTGGGAAATGCGCAAGGTCAACGCCCACCGCCGCGCCGACCTGGACAACCTGGTGATCTCCAAGGAAAGCCGCGACGACGCGAGTAACATCGCCGACTCGGCCCTGGCCGATTACCAGCACGCCCAGGCCCAACTGGACGCCGCCGAACTCAACCTCAAACGCACCCAGGTGCGCGCGGCGGTGGACGGCTACGTCACCAACCTCAACGTGCACCGTGGCGATTACGCGCGCATCGGCGAACCGAAGATGGCCGTGGTCGATATGAACTCGTTCTGGGTCTACGGCTTCTTCGAAGAAACCAAGCTGCCCCACGTGCGCGTAGGGGATAAGGCCGACATGCAACTGATGAGCGGTGAAGTGCTCAAGGGCCATGTGGAGAGTATTTCCCGCGGTATCTACGACCGCGACAACCCGGAAAGCCGCGAGCTGATCGCCGACGTCAACCCGACCTTCAACTGGGTGCGCTTGGCCCAGCGGGTGCCGGTGCGCATCCACATCGATGAAGTGCCGGAGGGCGTATTGCTGGCCGCCGGTATCACCTGCACCGTGGTGGTCAACCCGCAACCCTTGTAGGCGCTGGCTTGTGTAGGAGCTGGCTTGCCAGCGAAAGCGACCTTCAGCCTTGCACCCGGCTTGCCGGCCTTTTCGCCGGCAAGTCGGCTCCTACCAGCAGCGTGCGGTGCCGGTAGGAATGCCGAATGGGGGGCCGGTTATTTGTAGGTTTTCTGCATGATCGCCAGGGACTTTTTCACCGTGGTGTCGACGCTGACGTCGATGTTATTGATCACCGCCAGCAGCTTCTTGTTGTTCAAAATCTCGGCACGCGGATAACGCTGCTGAGCCAACCGCGACACGATGATGTACTGGGTCACCGCTCCGCGCTTGGTGAATTTGCCGCTCTCCCGGGCTTTGACCAGGGCCTGTTTGACGAAGGCCCGGCGCTCGGCGATGGGCACGCCCTTGAAGGTGTCGGGGGCGTCCAGGAGGATCTCGGCGGAAAACACGCTGACTTCTTCCTCCCGCGCCTCGTCGTACATCACCTGCTTGCTGGTCACGCGCGCGTTGAGTTCGTTGAAACGCTGCTCGCCTTCGGCCAATTGTTCAGGGCTCATCTTTGCCTTCAGGGCATCCAGCTGGCTGGTGTCCTCGGTGTCGTCGATGACCTTCAGCCAAGCATAGGCTTTCACCAGGTCGCCGGCCTCTTCGGCGTCATCCGCCAGGCGTTGCTGCGGCTCCGGGTTGCCGTGCATGGCCGAGCGCTCCAGCCAACGGGTGGCCAGGGCAGGGTCCTTGGTGAAGCCTTTGTCGCCGAACCAGTAAGTGGCGTACATGCCGTACTCGGCGCACCAGTCGTTCTGCGACGCCGCGTAGGCGATGTAGTTGAAGGATTCGTTATCCCGCTGGGCCTTGGGTTTGTCTTGTTCCTGGTCGGTGGTGGTCGACAGGTAGCAGAACGCCCGGGTGTAGTGAGGGGCGGCCATCGCGAAGCAGCTCTTGGCGTTCTTGTAGTCCTCGAGCTCGTAGAGATTGAAGCCCGTGCCATACAGCAGATCGCTGTCCATGGCCGGGTTGCAGTGTTCATTGGCGGCGACCTGGGGCAGGACGCTTTGCAGGGTCAGCTTGGGCAGGGTGTCATTCAGTTCGAGAACGGTTGGTTCGGTTTTTTCCGGTGCCGTGGAGGCGCAAGCCGCCAGTAAGGTGGCCAAGGCCAGTGGCAGCACGTTGAACAATTTCAATGGATATTCCCTGATCTGCGATTGAATAAAGGGGCGCATGGAAGAGGACAGGGTGAGGACTGGAGAGGGCGGAGCTTAAGCCGTTCCATGCTTCAGTGTCGGCGCCAGCGATTCCATGCTGCGTGAGCGCGAACGCCCAAGTGCGCGCATTCTACTGGGATTGAGAGGGGGCACAAGCAAGCCCCCAGGGGTTTGCGTCAGAGCTTCGCGCCCAGGCCGAAACGTTTCATCAATACCTTTTCCAACAGGCCTTTGGGCAGCAGCGCTGCCAGCAAGGGCAAGGCCCGGCTGCCATTGCCGATCCGCACCAGGCGTGGTGGTGAGTCTTGTTGCACCGCTTTGAGCAGGTGGGCGGCAAACTCGCTGGCTGGGGTCGGCTTGTCCTGAGAGGCCTTGGCCCGGGCACGGATGCCTTCGCGCAGCGGCCACCAGGGCGACTGGTCATTGAGCAACTGCTCGGCTTCGTGCCCGGCATTCTTGGCGAAGCTGGAGGCAATCGCCCCCGGCTGGACTTCCATCACCCGGATGCCGAACGGCGCCAACTCCATGCGCAGGGCGTCGCTCAAGGCATGCACCGCGGCTTTCGAGGCGCAGTAGGCGCCGGCAAAGGGCGTGACCAGCACCCCGGACACACTGCCGATATTCACCACCAGGCCACGGCTGCGGCGCAGCACCGGGAACAGCGCCCGGGTGACCCCAACCACCGAGAACACATTGGTTTCGAACTGGCGTTGCATGGCGTCCACGCCGCCATCCAGCAGCGGGCCCATGGCGCCGTAACCGGCGTTGTTGATCAGCACATCGAGGCCGCCGTGCTGCTGGTTGATCTGCTCGCCCAAGGCACTCAGCGCCGGGCCGTCATTCACATCCAGTTGCACCGCGGTGAAACCAGCGGCTTGCAGGGCCGCCACATCCTCCGCCTTGCGCGCCGTGGCCAGGACCGTGAAACCGGCGCTGTTGAAGGCGTCCGCCAGGGCACGGCCGATGCCGCTGGAACAACCGGTGATCAACGCGATGGGCATGGCGCGGTCCTTGTGCTGGGAGGGAAGAGGGGCCATCAGTCGGAGAAGCTGCCTTGCAAGTGCTCGGCGCGAAACTCCAGGGTTTGCGGGCGGTAGCCGGGGCGCAGTGGCGGCATTGGCAGGCAGTCTGTCCATGTGGCGCCGGCCTGCAATTCGCCCGGGCCGCGATAGCGCGGGGCGCTGTATTGGTTGTCGGCGAGATTGACCGTATCACCGGTGGCATAGGCGGCGATGCGCCAACGCAGTTCGGTGAGGGGCACGCTGTTGCTGTTGCGCATGTTCAGTTGCAAGGGACGGTCGGCGGGGCAGTGCTCGGGCGCGTAGCGGATGTTCAGGTCCAGACGGGCCAGTTGCCGGGCTTCGCGGTGGTCCTGCCAGACCACCCAGGTGGCGACCAGGCCCAGGCCGATCGCGGCTGCCAGGGACACCGGGAACGCCTTGGCCGGGTAGCGGATAAGCAGGATCAGCCAGGTGATGACCAGCAGAACGCCGATGAACATGACGCGAACCTCGGGAAAAGAGAGAGCCCATCCTACCTAAGCCTGGGTGGGGTTGGCGATGAATGATGCCAGTACTGGAGCGAAGCCAGGGCAAAAAAAGGCTGGTTTAATTTATGATCCAGGCCCAAGCACAGGAGCAGGGCGATGGATGTGTTCAGGAAGTGTTCTTTTGTCTTGCGGTTCCACAAGCCCTCCATCGTGCAGGTCCCGCACTCGGTGCAGTTGCACAGGGCAGAGTGTTTTTTGGCTGAGCTGGCGGTTGTTCATCCGTTGCTGGGGGACTGGTTTTTTCAGGCGGGCTCCAAGCGGCAGGCACTGGGCAAGCGTTTGCAGGATCATCCTGGCGCCTTGCAGGAGGAGGCGGCCCGGCAGGCGGATGAGGATTTTCCTACCCAGCTTGAGTTTTCGGTGTGGAACGGGGTGGACGATCCGTTACAGGGCGGCTTGGCCTTTCATTACAGCGCGCACGATGGAGCCGCCATGGCCGGCATGCACTTCGAGGACGTCGGGGCGTTGGTGATGGCGGTCAGCGATGTGAAATCGTTGGTGTTGCAGGTCATGCAGTTGGCGTTGGAGAGGTGGCCTGAAATCGACTGGTGTGTGTTTGCGCCCAGCGATCACTATCGGCGCGGCAAAGTGTTCAAGGATCGGCAGACCATCGGCTGGATAGGTTTTTGCCCGCACCTCTTGCAAGCCCAGGACTTTGTCGACGCCGAACAGCTGATTGAAGTTGCCGGACGAGGCACCTTGATTGTGAGTACGCCCCAACTGTTGGACGAACGCACAGCAGAGCATGTGCAGCGAGTGGCGAACATCGACAGCACACTCATGGAACTGGGCCTGTTGCCGTTGTTTACACACTAAATATTCCAGCGCTCAACTTGCCGCTTGCCGCTGCTCCAAAAAAATACCCCTTGCCCAACTGCCTGCGGATAGGGGACGCAGGCACCTGGGAAGGGGTTGAAAATCTAACGGTCAACGACTCCCTGCTGTTACTCGCAGCTTGCCGCTTGAAGCTTGTAGCTGCCCTTACTGAGCAATGGTCTTCACCGACACCCCACGTTCCACCGGAGTAGAGCGACCGTAGATGTCTTCGAAGCGTTCGATGTCGTCTTCGCCCAGGTAGCTGCCCGATTGCACTTCGATGATTTCCAGGGGGATCTTGCCCGGGTTGCGCAGGCGGTGCACCGAGGCGATCGGGATGTAGGTGGACTGGTTCTCGGTGAGCAGGAACACGTTCTCGTCACAGGTGACTTCGGCGGTGCCGCTGACCACGATCCAGTGTTCGGCGCGGTGGTGGTGCATCTGCAACGACAGGCAAGCGCCCGGCTTGACCGAGATGTGCTTGACCTGGAAGCGGCCGCCCATGTCCACGGAGTCGTAGGAGCCCCACGGGCGATAGACTTCGCAGTGGTTCTGGGTTTCGCTGCGGCCCTGTTCGTTGAGGGTGTTGACCATCTGTTTCACGCCTTGGACCTTGTCCTTGTGGGCGATCATCATGGCGTCCTTGGTTTCCACCACGACGATGTTTTCCAGGCCGATCACCGACACCAGTTTGCCGTTGCCGTGGATCATGCAGTTGCGGCTGTCCTGGATCACCACGTCGCCTTTGCTGACGTTGCCGTTGGCGTCTTTTTCATGCACGTCCCACAGCGACGACCAGCAACCCACGTCGCTCCAACCGGCGCTCAGGGGCACCACGCAGGCGCGCTGGGTTTTTTCCATCACCGCGTAGTCGATGGAGTTGTCCGGGCAGCAGGCGAAGGTTGCTTCGTCGATGTCCACGGTGTCGGCGTCCTCGCTGCTGCGCTCCAGGGTCAGCAGGCAGGTGTCGTAGATGTCCGGGTCATGCTTTTTCAGCTCTTCGAGGAAGCGGCTGGCGCGGAACAGGAACATGCCGCTGTTCCAGAAATAGCCGCCGGCCTCGACGAATTCGGTGGCGCGCTTGACGTCGGGTTTCTCGACGAAGTGCGAGACCCGGCTCACGCCTTCCGGCAGCAGCGCGTCGTTGCTGGACTTGATGTAGCCGTAGCCGGTTTCCGGCTTGGTGGCCGGGACGCCGAATAGCACCATCTCGCCACGTTCGGCGGCGACGGTGGCCAGGGCCAGGGCACGTTGCAGGGCTTTCTGGTCTTCCAGCACGTGGTCCGCCGGCAGCACCAGCATCAGCTCGTCGCGGCCTTCGTTGACCAGCATCATCGCGGTCAGGGCCACGGCGGGCGCGGTGTTGCGGCCGAAGGGCTCCATCAGGATGCGCTGGCATTCGAGTTTGCGCGTCGCCAACTGCTCGTTGACGATAAAGCGGTGATCCTTGTTGCAGACCACGATCGGGGTGTCCATGCCTTCAAACACCAGGCGCTCCAGGGTTTGCTGGAACAGCGTGTGTTCGCCGGTCAGGGCGAGGAATTGCTTGGGAAACTGTTTACGCGAAAGCGGCCAAAGACGTGAGCCGCTACCACCTGACAAGATCACCGGAATCATGTTGTTACTCCTTCAAATATCGTATGGGTTAGAGCTACTGCGTTCAGTCGTTTCACTCTTGTTGTTGTCGCGTGCCCGGATGCGGTGCCTGCCCTCTGTAGGAGCCGGCTTGCCGGCGAAGGGGCCTTTGAGCCTTGTGTCGAGCTTGAGGACGCCTTCGCTGGCAAGCCAGCTCCTACGAGAGGCGGGGGACGGGCAAGGCATCCGGAAATTCGTTAGCGGGTCGACACTGGGCGTTTCACCCACACCGGCGACAGGCTGCTGCCGTTGCCGGTGACGTAGAGCACCGCCGCTTCGCCGCGCTCCAGGGCCACGGGCTTGAGGTCGCTGACTTTTTTCTCACCGTCGTACAGGGCGAAGCTGACCTTCACCGGGTTGATTTCGCGCTCGCCGCGGCCTTTGGCGGCCACGGCCTTGACCACGTCGGTCTTGCCGTCGGCGGTCTTCAGGGTCAGGGCCTTGTCGCTGAGGTTCTGCACCCGCACCAGGGACTTCTGCTTGTTCTTGAACGGCGGCTCTTCGATCAGTTGTGGCTGGCCGCTGGCGTTGTTGACCAGGGTGTAATAGTGGTCGGCGGCGAGTTTCACCGGCACGGTCTGGCTGCCCACTTTGGCGCTGTAGTCGCCACCGGGCATGAAGCTGAAGTCACTGCTGGCCAGGGGCGCAACGTCGCTGACGTTGGTGCTGCCAACCGTGGCGCTGACTTCGGCGTTGCTGGCGTTGTAGATGCGTACGAAGGTCGAGCCTTTGGGTGCGGTCGGGCCGTACAGGGCGGCGTCGCCACCGGCGAATACCGATGTCGACATCAGGCCCATGCCAGCGACCAGGGCTGCCACTTTCAGGGAGTTGGCAGCGAGACGGCGAGGAGTAGTAATGAAAGTCATGAGTGTTACCTCTTTTCAGTTTTGCGCCGATCGGCGTCTCGGATTTGGCGTTAACGGCTAGGTTTTGTTGGCGAGCGCCGGCTTGCTTGAGCTCTGCGACCCACTGCGGGTCGGCGTCGCCGATTTCGTTGTTGACGGGCAGATAGCGTTCAGGGAATTCCCAGATCAGCACCTGGGGCGGGTTGTTCTTGAAGTCGTCGCTTTTGAGGTAGCTGAGCATCGGCAGGATCGGGCCGTGGCCGTCTTCGGCGTAGCTCACCACGTCGCTGTGCAGGGCCTGCTTCAGCGCGCCGACAAAGTTCCAGTTGGGGTTGGCGCTGTAGCTGGTGCCCACCAGGGCCACCGGCACGTCGTTGTTGGCAAACAGCGCATCATCGGCAGCGGGCTGGTCGTCAGCGGCGCGGGTGACGCGTTTATCCAGGGGCTCCTGGGCCGGCATGAGGTTTTCAAACAGCGGGTCCAGGGGCAGGAACAGGCGCAGGTCGCCTTTGTGCGCCACGGTCTGTTCAGCCTCGGTGACGAAGCGCTGGGGCTGGCCGCTCAAGGGGGCTTTTTCGGCAATCGACTGGGCCAGTTGCTTGGCGGCGATTTCGGCGCCGCTCGGGGTCCAGTGGGTGTCGGTGCGCAGGAACACTTGCTGGCCCTGTTGCTTGGCCTGTTGCAGTGGGCCCAGCAGGTCGGGGGCAAGGATCTTGTTGGCCGCGACCCGGGCATGGAAGTCCTGGTAGAGGTTGGCGTGGATGCTGGCCGGTTGCACGTCACCCAGGTGTTCCGGGTACAGGCGCACCTTGGCCGGGACGATGGCCATCACCAGTTTCACACCGCGTGCCTTGAGCTGCTGGCGCACGCCTTCCACCAGGGCGTAGTTGCCCTGCAGGTTCAGCTCTTCGTTGACGATGGGGTTGAATTCCTCATCGCTGTACAGCCACTGGTCACGGCCCAGGACCACGCCCGGACGGCCTTCGTTGAACAGCTTGAAGTCCAGGGCGGCCCAGAGGTTGGTGCCCAGGCGCTTGATCGGAAACTCTTCGTCGTAGTGAGTTTCCACAGCCTTGGTCCAGCGCCCGTTGAGCACCGTGGCCTCGGCGTTGGTGCTGAAGCCGAAGAAGCTGCGCACCGACCACAGGCCCAGGACCGTCAGGGTCAGCATGAACAGGGCGATGTAGAACAGACGTAATGAGCGGGTCATGTCAGATCCCTCAGAACTGGAAGTAAAGGAACGGCGAGAAGCTTTGCGCCGAGAGTTTGAGAATCGAGGCGATGAACAGCAGCAGCACCAGGCCCCGCATCACGTAGCGCGACCAGTCGGCGGTCCAGTAGGCCGGTTGCACCTGGGCATCGGTGCCCACGGTGTAGCCCGGTTGGTGGATGCTGCCGGGGTTGTCGCCGGGTACGGCCTTGATCAGCCCCGGTTGTGCGCCGGCCGGGCCGTCCACCTCGCTGCCTGGCTCGGGCTTGGCCTTGCTCACTGGCGGGTTGCTGTAGAGGTCGCGCAGGCCGAAGAACGCCAGGGTGGCGTAGGCCAGGACCAGGGTCGCCACTTGCAGGCCGGTGAGGCTGGCGCGGTTGAGTTCCGACAGCGACCAGTCGCCGAAGCTGAACATGGCGCCGTACATACGCCCGGCCACGTGCAGGTTTTCGGCACGGAAGATCACCCAGCCCATGACCACCAGGAGGAAGGTCAGTGCCCAGCGGATCGGGTTCAGGCTGCGCGGCGAAGTGTTGAGGCCCAGGGCTTTTTCGATCGCCAGCCACATGCCGTGCCAGGCGCCCCAGACGATGTAGGTGATGTTCGCACCGTGCCACAGGCCACCGAGCAGCATGGTCAGGAACAGGTTGCGGTAAGTCATCAGCGTGCCTTTGCGGTTGCCGCCCAGGGTGATGTACAGGTAGTCGCGCAGCCAGGTGGACAGGCTGATGTGCCAGCGCCGCCAGAACTCGGTGATCGACTGGCTGATGTAGGGCTGTTTGAAGTTTTCCATGAAGCGGAAACCCATCATCAGGCCCAAGCCGATGGCCATGTCGCTGTAGCCGGAGAAGTCGAAATACAGCTGCGCGGTGTAGGCCAGGGCGCCGAGCCAGGCGTCGCCCGTGGTGGGGTTTTGCAGGGCGAAGCAATGGTCGGCGACCACCGCCAGGGTGTCGGCGATAAACACCTTCTTGATGAAACCCTGCATGAAGCGGGTGCAGCCTTCGGAGAACTTATCCAGGGTGTGGGTGCGGTTGTTGAACTGGTCCGCCAGGTCGCGAAAGCGCAGGACCGGGCCGGCGATCAGGTGCGGGAAGATCGCCACGAACGCCGCGAAGTCGATGAGGTTGCGCGTGGCCGGGGTGTCACCGCGGTAGACGTCGATGATGTAGCTGATGGACTCGAAGATGTAGAACGAGATCCCGATCGGCAACAGGATGTGGGTCAGGATGAACGGTTCCAGACCGTAGGAGGTCATGATCGCGTTGATGCTGTCCACGCCGAAGTTGGCGTATTTGAAGTAGCCGAGGATGCACAGGTCGACGCCGACGCCGAGCAGCAGCCAGCGTTGGGCGGGTTTGGTCCGGACCCCAGCCGCACCGACTTTCAGGCCGATCCAGTAGTTCCACAGGGTGACGCCGGCGAACAGCGCCAGGAAGTCCACCCGCCACCAGGCATAGAACACATAACTGGCGATCAGCAGCAGCAAGTTGCGATAGCGTTGCCCGCTCAAGTAGTACAAGCCGAGAAAGATCGGCAAGAACAGAAACAGGAACACATTGGATGAAAAAACCATCCCGATCTCTCCGTGTTTAACCAATAGTCAGAGGCCGGAGCCCCCCCAAACCCCCCCGCGAAAAAAGCGGGAAAGCGGTACTGCGTTCTGTAGGAGCCGGCTTGCCGGCGATGGCGGTCTTGAGAGCGAAGACGTCCTTGAGGGCCCCTTCGCTGGCAAGCCAGCTCCTACAGGAAGTTGTTCCAACGATTCGATCAGGAGCCTTTTTCGTGGGAAGGGTCGTAGACCTTGGTCAGGTCGCCCCCCAGGCGGAAGGTCTTGAACGGCTGCATGCCATGCTTGCGCTCCAGCACATCGGGGGCGCAGGTGTAGAGGCTGCAGAAGGGTTCGAGCCAGGCGAATTTCGAGTCGACCTTGAGGTCGCTCATGTCCTGCTGCTTACCGTTCTTTTTCTCGAAGTCGTCCGGGTCTTTCACCCCGGCCAGCACTCGGTCACCCAAGCGCTTGAGGGCGCCGTTGTTTTCCTGGCGCAGGTCCACGCCATTGACCTGGGCGAAGCTGGCGATCATCGCCAACGGCGGCAGGGCGTAGTTGTGATAGGCCAGGGCGCGCTGCTGACGCTTGAGTTCGTTGGGCAGGAAACCTTCGGCATCGACCTGGTTGACCCCGACCTTGTATTCCTTGACGGCCCAGTCGAACAGGTCGCGGCGGTTGGTGGCGATGGAGGTCGCCATCACTGACCAGGCGGCCCAGTAGGAGTGGTTGTTGGTTTTTTCCAGGGGCAGGTTGTCCCAGTCGCTGACCACCTGGTCGGCCATCTTGCTGAACCAGGCCTCGATCTGCTGCGCTTCCTTTTCGTGGGTCGCCAGCGGGTGCGAGTCGGAGAACTTCAAGCGCAGGTAAGCCGAGGCCATGCTGCCCAGGGCCCATTTGCGCATGGACTTGCCGGTGTGGTTGAAGTCCTTGGACATCAGCGCGTCGGCCTGGGCCCAGGCGGTGAGCCAGCTCAGGGTGCATTCCAACTGTTCTGGGCGGCCATCACGCATGAACTGCATGACCCGTTTGCTGGTGCCGCGCTCGATTTTGGTGATGTCGGCGGTGCTGTCGCGGAAGGCTTTTTCCGACTGGGTGTTCAAGGTCGCGCGGGCTTTGTCCGAGCCTTCGTACTTGCTGCGAAATTGCAGCGAGCCGGTGTAGGGCGCGGGCATGGCGTCGCAGCCTTCGCTGTGGTCGCCGGTCTTGAACTTATCCACAGGCGCGAAGTAACCCTGGGGCGGCCGCAGGGGGGCCGCGGCCTGGGTCGCGCCGGCGAACATCGCCAGGCTGAGCAGGGTCGGGGTCAAAAGTCGTTTGATCGTTGTGCTTTGCATAGGAACCTCATTGCCCGATCTGCGCGGTGCGTTGCTCCGCGCTCGGGAATACGTTGCGTTTGCAAATTTTCGCTTCGACTTTCTGCGCGGCAGCGCCCGCTTCCGGACCCTGGACTTCGACGGCCAGCAGGTTTTGCGAGGCCCAGTCTTCGTCAGTGCGCAGTTCAAAGGCGAAACGCCCGTCGGTGTCGGATGTTTCCGGTTTGTCGATCTTGATGTCCTCGTGGCGCCCGTTCATGTACCAGAGGGTGGCTTGCAGGGTTTTCACCGAGGGATCGGCGAAGCGGATGTCAACCTGGTGGTTGCTGTTGCGCAGGTCCATATTTTTGCTGTTGACCAGCAGTTCGTTCTTGCCCGGCTTGAGGTTGGCGCTGGCACTCATCTGGGTGTCCTTGCCTTCGCAGCCGTTGTCGAGAAGAGACATCATTTGTCGGTAGATGGTTTCCTGGTCCAGGCGGTACAGCGGCGAGAACTCCCAGATGAGGATTTTCGGCGGGCTCTTCTGGAATTCCTCACTGCCCAGGTACTGCAACATCGAGCCTTCCAGGCCGCCGCCGGGGAAGGCGACGTTGAGGATGTCGGCGCCGATGGACTCTTCCAGGAAGCCGGCGAAGTTGTAGTTCTTGCCACTGTGGCTGGTGCCCACCAGGGTGATCTGCGGGTTGCCGGAATCACCGAACAGGTCGCCGTCCGCCGCTTCGCCTTTGGGCTCGGTGGTGAACTGGTCCATGTACTGGATGGCGTAGCTGGTGCCGCACAGTTGCCCGGCCATGTTGTGCAGGGTGCCGGTCTTGCCCATGCGCCCAGACTTGTGGGTCTCGAATTCACGCCGTGGAATGTCGGCGAAGGCCGGCAGTTGCTTGACCTTGTCGGCGACGATCTTGGCGGTGCGTTGGGCGCCGTAGGGCGTCCAGTGCTGGTCGCCACGGAAGTAGAAGTCGTGGGCCGGCAGGGTGTCTGGCAGTTCTTCGTTGGTCAGCGGCGACAGGTCAGGCACCACGTAGCCCATTTGGGCGAAGCGCCCGAGCATGGCTTTGTAGTTGGTCAGGGCCTTGTCGTAGTCGAAGCGGGCCTTTTCCGCCGGGTTGAGCTTGTTGCGGTTCACCAGGCCACGGGTCGGCTGATAGACCACCACCAGCTCCACGCCCTTGCTCTTGAAAGCTTCGTGCAACTGCTTGAGGCGACGGTAGCCTTCCGGTGTGGTGTTGAATTCGGTGCGCAGGTCTTCCTGGGTGCGGAACAGCCAGTCGCCCTGGGCTTGCACCAGGGTGGTGAAGTTCTGCTGGTAGCGGGTGGTGTAGTTCTTCGCATCATGGGCGGCCGGGCACAGGTTGCAGCACGGCTCGGCGGTGAAGTTCGGCGCCTGGGGCTCATCGGCGCGGGCGCCGGCGCTGGCGGCGAGAATGCCGGCGGTCAGCGCCGACAGGCTCAACAGTTTGATCAGGTGTGGGGGCATGACAGTCATCCTCAATCCCGCATTTCGGTCTGGCGTTCGACGGGGTCGATCAGCACGGCTTTTTGCTGGCGAACCATCAGGTCGAGGATTTCATCCTGGCGCTCGCCAAGGATCCCCGAGAAGCTGATGCCGCTGCTTTTGGTGGGCGCGAGCATGGACACGCGATACAGCTCCACGCTCAACGGCGAGTCGATGGACAGCGGGCCGCTGCCATTGGCCGCCAGTTCGCCGCCGACCACGATCAGCGAAACCTGAGCGTCGAACGGGTCGAGCTTGATGTCGCGGTCGGTGTCGGAAAGGTCCTTGATGTGGCCGTAGACGCCGGTCAGGCCGTTGGCCATGGCGACGTTTTCGTACAGGCGGATATTCACGCTGTTGCGAATGCGGATGCCATGGCGTTTGTTGCTGATCACCTTGTTGCCCCACAGCAGGTTGTCGGCGCTCTCGTAGAGGGTGATGCCGTCGGTGTGGTTGCGGTAGATCTCGTTGTAGGCAATCAGGTTGTTGACGCTGTTACGGTCGATCACCAGGCCCGAGAGTTTGTTGTCGTAGCTACGGTTGTTGAAGATGAAGCTGTCGTTCACTTCCCGGGAAATGATGATGCCGTGCTTCTTCTTCGTCCCGTGGACGGTGTTGTCGGCGATGATCAGCCGGTGCGAACGGTCGTGGGGGTCGATGCCGTAGACGATGTTGTCTTTGTAGGTGTTGCCCTTGACCACGAAGTCGCGGGTTTCGTAGCAGTAGAAGCCGTACCACATGTCCGAGAATTCCGAGCCGATGATCCAGCCGGTGGGTTCATCGCGCTTGAGTACCTTGGCCATGTTCGGCGTGTACTGGGAAATACTCACGCCGTAGGACTTGGAGTTGGCGTAGCCGAAGCTGGCCATCTGGCTGTTGACGATGTAGGTCTCGGTGCCGCCCCAGGCCAGCAGGAAGGGGCGGAATTCCTTGGGCGAGCGGAAGGTCGCCGGGCCGTTGTCTTTTTCGCGCCAGCCCGTGACCTTGGTGTCGCGCACAAACAGTTGGCCATCGTTGACCAGGAACGAACCGCCTTCCTGGGACAGGCGCAGCTCCTGGGTCTGTTTGTCGATTTCCAGGATGCCCTTGCGCCCGACCACGATCGGCAGGCGCGCGAGGAATACACCCGGCGCGGTTTCGCTGATGTACTGCTTGGGCAGTTTCTTGGCCAGGTCTTTGAGGTTGATGTAACCGTCGTCGATAAAGATCGCCTGGGGAATGCCGTGTTGGCGCACCACCCATTCGGCCATCTTGTTGTCACCGCCGATAAAGTCCTTCAGGGCGTCTTCCTGCATCATCCGGCGCACGCTGATCTTGCCCGGCTTGCTGCGCACGATCTTCGCCGCAGCGGCCTCTGCGGTGTAGCCGGAGAGGTCGGGCAGGGTCGGCGTGGCCAGATTCAGCGGCTCGGTGGGCGCACTGCTGACGGTGTAGGTCTTGGCCTGTTGCAGCTCCTTGGCGATGATCGGCGCCTTGGCCGGCTCGACAGTGGCGAACGCCGAGCTGCTGGCCAGCAACAGGGCGCCGGCCAACAGGCTGAGGGCGCCTTTCGCAGCGGGGCTGTTCATGGGGTAGCAGTTCATTTCGGGCACTCCCTTCGCGGCTCGCATCAGAAGCGCCAGATCACGTCGATAAAGGCGCGGTGCATGTACGAGTCGACGTCTTTGCCGTAGGCATCGCCGGGCTTGAACACACCGCCACGAAAACGCACCAGGGCCGATGGCTCATCGATGGACTGGCTCAGGGCCGCCGGCAACAGGCCCTGCTTGAAGTACTTGGTGACCACCAAGTCCATTTCCTGCCCCAGGTCTTTCTTGCCGTCTTGCAGCGGCAGCGAGGTGCTGGAGAGCAGGTTGCCGTCGCCGTCATAGTCGTTGTCCACGGCGTTGATGCCGTTGCTGCCGACTGCCTTCTTGCCGTCCACGCGCCAGAACTTGTGGTAGATCAGGCTGGCGTCGTATTCGTCGTTGAGCATCCAGGAGCCGAACAGGGTGGCGGTCTGCATGTTGTTCATTTCGCCGCGATAGGCTTCGCCGAAACGGTGCACGCGGGAGCGGGTGC
Source organism: Pseudomonas morbosilactucae (assembly GCF_023241665.1). Classification (NCBI taxonomy): domain Bacteria; kingdom Pseudomonadati; phylum Pseudomonadota; class Gammaproteobacteria; order Pseudomonadales; family Pseudomonadaceae; genus Pseudomonas; species Pseudomonas morbosilactucae. Next base: position 38,319 of record NZ_JALQCX010000054.1, read on the forward strand.
CGGTGTAGTTGGAGCGGTTGCTTTCCAGGCCGTTCTGCTCGTAGTCGCCGCTGGCGCGGGCATAGGCGGCGCCGACTTGCCAGTTCGGGTCCAGGCGCAGGCGTACGCCCAGGTCCGTGGCCCAGCCGTCGAGGTTCTCGCCGCGCTTGGCCTGGGCCGGGCGGTTGCCATTGGCGTCCAGTGCGTTGACCGTGTCGCGGTCGCCGCTCATGCCGGTCAGGCTGGCCCAGTAGTTGACGGTGTTGGTGTTGCGCCAGTTATAGGCGTCGCTGTCGGCGGTGAGGCCGAGCCAAGTAAGGTCGCCGTTCTCTTTCTTGTCCAGGGAATCGGCCGCTTCGCCGGGCACCGGATAGTCGAGCTTGCCGTCATCGTGGGTGTGATGACCGCGAATCCCCACCCAGTTGCCTGGGGTCCACTGGTAAGCCGCGTCGCCGTAGACGTGCAGGCGGTCTTTATCCTTGGGCGCCAGTTCTTTGAGGTCGGTGCGGTACTCGCTGAAGCGCTCGGCGGCGCCAACGTTGGCCCGCAGCAAGGTGGTGTCAAAGGTCCAGTTCAGGGCTTCGATGTTGGTGTCGCGCCACTGGCCGTCGTCGTTGCGCAGGCGTTGGCGGCCCAGTTTCAACTGCTCGCCGGGGTAGGGCGTGAAGCCGCTGTAGCCGATCCAGAACTCACGCAGGGCCAGGTAGTTTTTCTTGGTCTTGCGGTCGTCGTTGCTCGACTGCTGGGTACCGTCGGCGTCCGACTGCTGCAGCGTATCGGTTTCGATGATGTCGGTGGAGGTCACCGCCTGGCCCATGGCGTAGGCGCTCCAGGCACCGCGTTCACCGTAGACCCACGGCCGCAGGTCCAGGCCCAGGCCGTTGACGTCGCCGCCGCTGAGGGTGCCCAGGTCGCGGTCGTCTTCGGACTGGCCGGTGATTTTCACTTCCAGGCCGAAGTTCTGGGTATCGGTCATCGCTGCCAGGGTCGGGCAGGACCAGATCAGGGCGAAGCTCAGGCCGATGCCGGCCTTCACGAATGGATTCAACTTCATAGGGTTTCCTCGCCGTCTTCTTCTTGCAGGGCGTGCAGTTGCAGCGCGTTCTGGCTCAAGGCCCCACGCACGGCCTGCTCTTGTTGCAGCAGGCGTTGGGCTTCGGCGCGCTGTGCAGGCGGCAATTGGGTTTCCAGCTGTTGCGCCAGCTCGTTGGCTTGCGGCGTGTCCTGGACCTTCGCCAGTTGGCTGAAGACGTAGGCGTTGACTGGGTTGGGCTTGGTGCCCTTGCCCTGGGAGAACAACTGGGCAATGGCGAAGTCGGCGCTGTTCTGGCCGTTGCGCGCGGCGGTCAGCAGGTGGTCCAGGGCCTTTTGTGGGTAGACCTGGCCCAGGTAGCCACGGCGGTAGATCTGGCCGAGGTAGTAGTCGGCAGCCACTTCGCGGCCCACGGCTTTCTGGAAGTGTTCTTCGGCGACCTTGGCGTCGGCCGGTACCCATTTGCCTTCGTAGTAGAGCTTGCCCAGCAGCAGTTCGGCGCGGGGCTGGTCGGCGGCGCGGCCGTTGTCCAGGTACTGCATCATCTTGTCGACGTCACCCAGTTCGGGGAAGTCGTAGAGCAGTTGGGCCAGGCTGACCCAGGATGCCGGGTAACCCGGAGCGACCTGCTCCAGCAGGGCCTGGGCGGTTTTTTCGTCCGGCTTGCCGAGGCTGGCATCGCCCAGCACGCGGGCCACGCTGTCCACTCGCTGGGCGCTGACCGTGCCACGGCTGTAGCCGGCCTGCAGCTGCTTGAGCAGCTCGGCCTGTTGCTCCGGCTGGCCGCGTTTTTGATAAACGGTGGCCAGTTCCACGTAGCAGATGTCGGTGCTGTTGAGCGCGGCCTTGCAGATGGTTTCCACCTCGGCCAGGTGTTGGTCGTAGGTGCCTTGGGTGCGGTACAGCAGCACCTGGGCCAGGCCGGCTTCCGGGTAACCGGCGCTGCGCCATTGGCTGATCTGCTGCTGGGCGTTGATGTTGGGGAAGCTGTGGGGGTATTGCAGGTACAGCATCGCCAGGGGAATCAGGGTGTTGCCTTCACCGTTGGCAAAGGCTTTTTTCAACAGGCCTTCGGCTTCGTGCTGCTCGGCCTCGGTGGAACCGGGCTTGGCCACCAACAAGCGGCCAAGGCGCGCCTGGGCCCGGGGCGATACATCGGCCGCGGCGCGATAGGTGGCCTCGGCCTGCTTGATCTGCGCCGGGTCGCGGCTGTCCACCTGGATGTCGGCCAGGCCCACCTGGGCCTCGCTGTAGCCCAGGTCCGCCAGTTGCCGGTAGTTCTGTTCGGCCAGCGCGGTGTCGCCGCGCTTCAGGGCTTCGTTGGCCAGGCGCTGGTCGGGCAGGCCGGCGCAACCGGCCAGGCTCACGGCCAGGGCCAGGGAGCACAGGGCCAAGGCGCGGCGCCCTTGAGGCTTATCGAGTGCGCAGCACTCGGCAATGGGAAGGCTCGTCACAGGCATGTCCTCCGCTTAGAGACCGGAGGCCATGGCTTTGTCGATCAGCCAGTTCATGGACGGGCCACGGTCGCTGCTGACTTCCACTGGACGACCGGCGAAGGTGCTGCTCAGGGGATGGTCGGGCTTGATCTGCACGCGGATGTCGGAGGACAGGTCGTTGCTATTCAGGCTGGTGCTGCTGACGATGGTGCCGCGGCGCACAGTGTCTTCATCGGCAATCTGGAAGTTGACCTTGGTGCCAGGGCGGACATCAGCGAATTGACGGTAAGAGAAGCGCGCCTCGACGTTGGCCTGGCTGTTGCGCGGGACCAGTTGGAAGATCACGTCGCCTTTGCTGGCGTACTGGCCGTCGGCGACCATTTGCTGGGCCACGGTGCAGTCGCAAGGGGAGGTCAGGGTGCCGGTCATTTGCTTGCCGAACAGCTCCTCGACCTTGGCCGGTTGCAGTTGGTCTTCATCCAGGTGGCCTTTGAGCACGTCGAGCATGCTGGTGCTGAAGGTGGCCAGTGGCGCGCCCTTGGCCGCAATGCCGTCGCTCTGCACCAGGCTTTGCACCGTGCCGTCGCGCGGCATGGTGACGTTCATCCCCGGGACGCTGACCAGGCCGGCCTGGGCGTGGCTGACGAAGTACATGCCGTACACCGACTTGAGGATGAAACCGAACGCCGCCAGGCCCACCACGAAGATCCCGGCGCTGAAGGTCACGGCCCGTAGGCGGCCCATGGCGGTCATGCCGCTGCCGCTGTCCTTGACCTTGCGCGCCTTGGTGAAGTTGTCGCGCTGCAGGGTGGCGAGCACGTCGCCCATGCTGACGATGTCGCCGGCCAGGTGCGAGGTGATCAGGTGGCGCAGGGTGGAAATGTCCTGGGGCTCGAGGTTCTGGAACTGGCAGCCGACGCGGCCGCTCTGGCGGTCGAAGGAGCGGATCTGCAGTTCCACGTCCATGGCCAGGCCCAGGTTGTCGATGACGAACTGCAGGCGGCCCTTGTGCACCTCACCGATGGTCAGCGCCTGCTGCCCGGCGATAAAGCTCAAGCCACCGGCGGACAGGTCGTGGACCCGGACTTCCAGGGGTTTACCCTCTGTTCCGAAAAAGCGCAGCTTGGCCGGGATCTTGACCCGGGCGTGCTGGCGTTGGGCTTCGGATTCATGCACTACGTTGACGTTCACGGCGGTGTTCATAGGGGCGATTTCCTAGTTAATTCAGGCAAGTCGGGTCAGACCATCAGCAGCAGCACGGCGACGAACACGCTGCCGGCAGAGAAGGTCATGGTTCGAGACGACCAGGTGTTGAACCAACGTTGAAAGCTGGCGAGATCACGGGTCAGTTTGGTGTCCTGGCGGGTCCAGGACTGTTGGTCGAGGCGGAAGAACACGTAGATTTTCACCAGCGCGCCGACGATCTGGTTGTAATAGAGAATCACCGGGTAGGCCGGGCCGATCTTGTGCCCCGAGCACGACAGCAGCAGGGTCAGGATCAAGCGGGTGATGCCGATCCACAGCAGGTACGCGAGGATGAAGGCCGTGCCGTACTTGAAGCTGGCGATGATCGCCACGGTCAGGCCCAGCAGGGAGGTCCACATCGACACGCGCTGGTCGAACAGCACCACGCTGGTGAACAGCCCCAGGCGCTTCATGCCCAGGCCCAGGGCCCGGGAGTTCTGCCGCAGGTTGTTGCCGTACCAGCGGAACATCAGCTTGCGGCTGGCCTTGATAAAGCTCTTTTCCGGCGGGTGTTCCACGGTGTTGATCGCGGCGTCGGGTACGTAGAAGGTGTCGTAGCCCAGGCGCATCAGGCTGAACCAGCTGGACTTGTCGTCGCCGGTGAGGAACTTGAAACGGCCCAGGCGCCAGTGTTGCAGGGAGTCGCTTTCCACGTCGGCGATGAAGTCCGGGTCGGTGACCACGGTGGCGCGGAACACCGACATGCGCCCGGTCATGGTCAGCACGCGCTTGGACAGGGCCATGGAGCACATGTTGATGTGACGTTGGGCGAAGCGCAGTTTGTGCCACTCGCTCATGACGTAGCCGCCGCGCACTTCGCAGAACTCGTTGGTGGTCAGGCCGCCGACATTGCCGAACAGCTGGAACCAGGGCACGGTCTTGCGCACAACGCCTTCGCCAAGCACGGTGTCGCCGTCGATCACGGCCACCACGGCGCGGCTGTCCGGCAGGAGGCGCGAGATGGCGCGGAAACCGAAGGCCAGGCCGTCGCGTTTACCGGTGCCGGGGATGCGTACGAAGTCGAGTTTGACCCGGTCAGGCGGGTTCATCCGCGCCCACAGGCTTTTCACCAGCAGCTCATCGGACATTTCCACGATGGAGCAGACCACCGTGGTCGGGAAACCGCAGTCGATGGCTTCGCGGATCACCGAGCTGTAGACCTGGGCGGTGGTCAGGGCGTCGATGCGAAAGCTGGTGACCATCAGGTACACATGGGACGGGTCCGCTGCCGTGCCCAGCTTGCGCACTTTGCGCCGCAGGTGCGGGTAGACCACGTAGAGAAACAGCATGCCGCGGACAAAGTGCGTGGCACCCATCGAATAGCGCCAGATACCCACGGCGCCAATCAGGAAAATAAAATCCTTGGACTCGGAGTCGAAGGTCGATGTGGGCAGCAGCAGCGCCATCCCCATCAGCAAGCTCAAGAAAAACAGCCAACCGGCGGCCTGTAGGAGGCCGTTTTTTAGCCTGTGCATAATCAGCATCCTAAAATCAGTTGCAAGCTCCAAGCCGCAAGCGTGGGGCTCTTGCTTACGGCTTGAAGCTTGAAGCCTGCCGCTGCGTTACCAGCAAATCCCTTCGGTACGGCCGGTGGTGCAAGTGGCCTTGGACATGAAGCCGACAGGTCGATGACTTGCTTGCCGATCGGTGCCTTGTCGGCCAGGGCGCGGAACTTCTCGTCACGGTTGCCGAGGATGATCACGTCGGAGTTGCCAATCACTTCGTCGAAGTCCGAGTTGAGCAGGGACGACACGTGGGGGATCTTCGACTCGATGTAATCCTTGTTGGCGCCGTGGACCCGGGCGTACTCGACGTTGCTGTCGTAGATGCTCAGGTCGTAGCCCTTGCCGATCAGCATTTCTGCCAGTTCCACCAGCGGGCTTTCACGCAGGTCGTCGGTGCCGGCCTTGAAGCTCAGGCCGAGCAGGGCGACTTTGCGCTTGTCGTGGCTTTCAACGATGTCGAAGGCGTTCTGCACCTGGGACTCGTTACTGCGCATCAGCGAGTTGAGCAGCGGCGCCTCGACGTCCAGGGAGCCGGCGCGGTAGGTCAGGGCGCGCACGTCCTTGGGCAGGCAGGAGCCGCCGAAGGCGAAGCCCGGGCGCATGTAGTACTGGGACAGGTTGAGGGTCTTGTCCTGGCAGACCACGTCCATCACTTCACGGCCATCGACGCCGACGGCCTTGGCGATGTTGCCGATCTCGTTGGCGAAGGTGACCTTGGTCGCGTGCCAGACGTTGCAGGTGTACTTGATCATCTCGGCGACGGCGATGTCCTTGCGGATGATCGGCGCGTCGAGTTCTTCGTACAGCGATTGCAGAACGTCGCCGGACGCTTTGTCGAATTCGCCGATGACGGTCATCGGTGGCAGGTCGTAGTCGGCGATGGCGGTGCTTTCGCGGAGGAATTCCGGGTTGACCGCAACGCCGAAGTCGACGCCGGCTTTCTTGCCGGAGCAGTCTTCGAGGATCGGGATCACCACGTTGGCCACGGTGCCGGGCAGCACGGTGCTGCGTACCACGATGGTGTGGCGGGTGGTCTTGTCACGCAGGACAAAACCGATTTCGCGGCACACGGCTTCGATGTAGTTGAGTTCCAGGTCGCCGTTCTTCTTGCTCGGGGTACCGACGCAGATCATCGACAGGTCGGTGTCGCGAATGGCTTCCGCGAAGTTGGTGGTGCCACGCAGGCGACCGCTCTGGATTCCCTGGCTCAGGAGTTCGCCCAGGCCCGGTTCAACGATGGGGGATTTCCCGGCGTTGATCAGGTCGATCTTGTCTTTGGCTACATCCACGCCAACCACATCATGACCCCGTGCAGACAGGCAACCGGCACAGACTGCACCGACGTAACCCAAACCAAATATGCTGATGCGCATCGCATTTACCTCTGTGTTATTCACGCCATTAGATGGCCGGAGTTAATGTTTGCCAGCGGTTGTTGCGCACTCGAAAGTACAGCGGATTAACGCTGTAATAACGTGTGCAGGCAGACTAAGTTCCGAGTGTCTAAATAAGTGCACTCAAGTTGTGCGCAACTAATCCATGTTGTAAAGGTGTGCCCTTGTTTGTTGCCAGCAGCTCCTGCTGCAGGACCGGGGTGCCTCAGGCGTGGAGCGTATCCACTGGCTCTGGGCCACATTCCATGGGTATTCCCAGTATGTGGGGCGGTCCTTGAAGGCCGGCTATTCCTTGGCGTCGTAGGGGATAGTAATGGTGCGTTATCTCCTGTCGGTTAAACCTAAGTTCAAGTTGTTGACCAGGCAGTCATATCACTGTGACAACTTGGCTAGTTTCTCTTGATCCTGTGTAAGTCATCTCGTACGTTGTCGTTGAGAATCGTTACCGGTGGTATGAGCGGTGGTTCAGGACATAGTTCCGACCCACTCATCCTGTTTTCCGAAATTTCTTGAAATATTGGCAAAGATGGCACTGCTCTCAAATTGATAGCACTTACCATTTGGGCCTTTAGTTATGGGGAGTTCACGACGGGAGATATTTTTATGCCACTACTGAATAAAAAAAACAGTGCCACTACTGAAAAAAGTCACGCCTGTCGAGTGAATAAAAAGTTATCCAGAGGGCAAAAAGAATAATGACGCCAATAAAATGGCGATTTTGGCGAGAGGGAGGGGCGAGTGATAAAAATCCGGCGTGCCCATGGAGTGGTCATGGGCACGCCGGGAATCTGCGTTATTCCGGTGCGTGATCGCGCAGGAAAACCAGGTTGTCGGGTTTGGACTGTTCGGCGCTGTAGCGGTAGCCCTGGACATCGAATTGCTTGAGTTGGGCCGGATCGTCGATGCGTTGTTCGATGACGAAGCGGCTCATCATGCCCCGGGCCTTTTTGGCGTAGAAACTGATGATTTTGTACTGGCCGTTCTTCAGGTCCTTGAACTCGGTGTTGATGATCCGCGCCTTCAGGGCCGTGCGCTTGACCGCCGAGAAGTACTCGTTGGAGGCCAGGTTGAGCAGCAGGTCGTCGCCTTGCTCGGCCAGTGCCTCGTTCAGCCATTCGCTGATGCGCGTGCCCCAGAACGCGTAGAGGTCCTTGCCCCGGGCGTTGGCCAGCTTGGTGCCCATTTCCAGGCGGTACGGTTGCATCAGGTCCAGGGGGCGCAGCAGGCCGTAAAGGCCGGAGAGCATGCGCAGGTGTTGCTGGGCGTAGTCGAAATCGGCCTCGCTGAGGGTTTCGGCGTTGAGCCCGGTGTACACGTCGCCCTTGAACGCCAGCAGCGCCTGCTTGGCGTTGTCCGGGGTGAAGGCCGGGGTCCAGCTGCCGAAGCGCGCGGCGTTGAGGCCGCCGATCTTGTCGGAAACGTGCATCAGCTCGCTGATCTGCGCCGGGCTCAGCTCGCGCAGTTGCTGGATCAGCTCCTGGGAGTGATCGAGGTACTGCGGTTGGGTAAAGCGCTGGGTGACCGGCGGGGTCTCGAAATCGAGGGTCTTGGCGGGTGAAATCACCATCAACATGCAATCGTCTCCTTTTAGCGTCGGGGGATTCTAGGGGCTCGGGCGTTCGGACTCCACCTATGATGGCGATAGTCATGACCGCTGATCGCGGTTCGCCGGCAAGCCGGCTCCACGGCCCTTTAGGAGCCGGCTTGCCCGCGAAGGGCCCTGATGCCTGGTGCTAATCAGCTATAGTGCCGCGCGGGTTTTGTTCTGGAGGCATCCCTTTTGCGTATCGCGTTTATCTTCTCGGCCTGGCTGTTGAGCTTCAGTGCGTTGGCGGCGCCCAATGATGTGGCAACCCTGGATCGCAGCACCTGGCCGGAACAGCTCACCACGCCGACCCTGTTCGACGTTGCTTCGCGGGCCGAGATCCTCACCTTCGCCCGCGCCTTGCTGGTCAGCGAGGCCTGGGACGAAGCGTCGCTGAAGCAGCGCCTGGGTTTGCGGGTGATCAACATGGAGGCCATCGAGGCCTTGCGTGAGCGTCTCTGGCAGCGCTTGTTGAGCAACTACGAACAGGCCCAGCAAAGCTGTGACCAGGACGCCTCGTTCTGCTTTCTGGTGGAAGACATGGCCACCTTGCGCGAGCAGGCCGGCAAGTTTCACCTGGACGACGAGTCCTTCTACATTCGCTGGGCCGAGCCGAGCCGCAATTTCCACGAGCAGTACCTGGACGAATTGATGCGCAAGGCGGCGCTGTTTCCCCAGACCAGCAGCGAAGTGGCGCTCTTCGGCGATCACGAGCGCAATGGCGACGAACTCAACGATCGGTTGTTCCTGCTGACCTTTGACAGCGCCGCCAACCTGGCGCCGGACAACACCCCGTGGCTCACCGAGTACCTGCGCAAGTCCAACCTCAGTGGGGTGTTTTTCGTCCTCGGCAACGATATTCAGAACCGCTTGAACCAGGCCTCGGTGGCCAGCCTGCAATCCCTGTATTCCCGGCAGTGCGTGGGCGTGCAGGGCTGGGAGTATCGCTCCCACAGCCATTGGCAGGATTGGCAGTATTCGGTGCAGCGCAGCGCCGACCTGGTGAAAAGCAAGCTGCCGGAAAACTACGTGCCGCTGTTTCGCCCGCCTTATGGGCAGCGTCGGGGCGATGCCCAGGCGTTCTTCAATGCCCAGGGCATGCAAGTGGCGTTGTGGAACATCGACGCCCAGGACGGCGCCGGCAAGCTCAAGGCTGAAGACAGTGGCCAGCGGGTACTCACGCTGATGCTGTTATGGCGTCACGGGGTGATCAGTTTCAATGCCAAGCAGGACGGCGTGAAGCGCACCTTGCCCTGGTTGCTGACGCAAACCGCGCAAAGCGGGATCGGTTGGGAAGATTGCCAGGATGGGTTTCGGTGAGTCGAAAAGCCCGTAAATACTGGCGATGACCTCAGAAACGGCTGATTTTTGCGAAGAATTCGCTGCAGGCGGACTTCCGACTTTAACGGCGCTGTGGCAGCTCGCCAAGGGCTTTTCGTCACTCTGAAAAATAAACATCAAAAAAGCGTCAAAGTGCTTTTTCCTGTCACGGTTTTTGGAGTATCAAGAAGTCAGACCGCCGAAACCTGCAACACAGGTGGCGTCTCCCAAGACTCCTTTTGTGTGCGGCCTGCCTGAACCCCGGCAATCGATTTCAGGCGGTCAATTCGAGGCGCAGTGCCGTCTGGTGCTGCGTCGACTGGCTCCCACATAAGGTGACCGAGTATGGATGATCACGGACGCAGCCCTTCTTCCAACCAGCCAATCCTTTATGTACTCGATACCAATGTATTGATTCACGATCCAAACGCGTTGCTGAACTTCGAAGAACACCACGTCGCGATCCCGATGATCGTCCTGGAGGAACTCGACAAGCTCAAGAGTGGCCATCACAGCGTTGCCGCGGAGTGCCGCCAGGCCATCCGCCTGATTGACAAGACCCTCGGTGAGGCGTCGCCCGAGGATGTGGAACTGGGCGTGCCGATCCAGCGCGGCAAGAGCGGCCCCAAAGGCCTGTTGTCGATCCTGATGACCAAGCGCGCCGAGCCCAACAGCCTGCTGCCGGAAAACCTCAACGACAACATCATCATCAACCAGTTGATCGACCTGCACGCGCGCGACAAGGCACTGCGTGTGGTGCTGGTGACCAAAGACATCAACATGCGCCTCAAGGCACGCGCCTGCGGGATCGCGGCCGAGGACTACAGCACCGACCAACTGGTCGACGACGTGTCGCTGCTGCCCAATGGTTTTCACAACATGACCGGCTCTTTCTGGGACCGGGTGAGCAAGGTGGAAACCCGTCAGGACCACGGCCGCACCTGGCACCAGGTGCAACTGACGGACAACCTGCCCGCAGTGCACATCAACGAATTCATCATCGATGAACAGGGCTTTGTCGGCTGGATCAAAGAGATCCGCGCCGACGTGCTGCTGATCCTCGACCTGCATCAGGAACCCCTGTTGCACCAGGAAGCCTGGGGCCTGAAACCGCGCGACATTTATCAGGGCCTGGCGCTCTATGCCTTGCTGGACCCGGACATTCACCTGGTCAACCTGTCCGGCGCTGCCGGTTCGGGTAAAACCATCTTGGCCCTGGCGGCTGCCATCGAGCAGACCATGGTCAGCAAGCGCTACCGGCGCATCATCGCCACCCGCAGCGTGCAGGGGCTGGACCAGGAGATCGGCTTCCTGCCGGGCACCGAAGCGGAAAAAATGGAGCCGTGGCTCGGCGCTATCACCGACAACCTCGAAGCCCTGCATATGGATGACGAGAACACCCATGGCAGCGTCGACTACATCCTCAGCAAGGTGCCGTTGCAGTTCAAATCCCTGAACTACATCCGCGGTCGCAGCTTCCAGCAGAGCCTGATCCTGATCGATGAATGCCAGAACCTGACCCCGCACCAGATGAAAACCATCATCACCCGTGCCGGCGCCGGCTCGAAAGTGGTGTGCCTGGGCAACCTGGCGCAGATCGATACCCCTTACCTGTCGGCCACCAGTTCCGGGCTGACCTACCTCACCGAGCGCTTCAAGGACTTCCCCAACGGTGTACACATCACCCTGCAAGGGGTGCCCCGTTCGATCCTGGCGGAATACGCCGAAAGCCACCTGTAACCCCACAACCTTCACCTCTGCGGGCGGCCTTCGGGTCGCCCGTTTTGCGTTTCGGGTAGCGGGCTGGGTTATTCTGCGGGCCCGCCGTTGAGCGTCCCCGTTGGAAAAGAACCGGATGGCCACCGTCTCCCTGCGCAATATCGACCTGAATTTGCTGGTGGTGCTCGATGCCCTGCTGACCGAGAAGCACGTGACCCGCACCGGTGAGCGCCTGCACCTGAGCCAGCCGGCCATCAGCCACTCCCTGGGCAAGTTGCGTGCGTTGCTGGACGACCCGATCCTGATCCGCCAGGGCAGTGAAGTGGTGCTCAGTGTTCAGGCGCAGAACCTCCAGGCGCCGTTGCGGGAGATTCTCAGCCAGATCGAAGGCCTGCTCGGCAAGTCCCTGGATTTCGACCCCGCCAGCTCTCAGCGGGTGTTCCACTTGGCGATGTCCGACTACGGTGCGGCCATTGTGCTGCCCAGGCTGCTGGTGCGCTTGCGCGAGCAGGCGCCCAATACCCGGCTGGTGGTCACCCAGGGCAGCCGCCACGGCATGCTTGAGCAGGTCGCCCAAGGCAAGATCGACCTGGCCCTGGGGGTGTTTCCGAGTGTCGCGGCGCAGATCGTCAGTGAAGTGTTGTTCGAGGAAACCTTTTCCTGCCTGCTGGACCGCAGCACCTTGGCCGACCACGGCGTACTCGACTTGCCGGGCTACCTGGCACGCCCCCATCTGCTGGTATCGATGGACGGCAGCGCCCAGGGTGAAGTGGATACCGCCCTGCGTGGCCTGGGGTTGCAGCGGCATATCGCGGTCAGCGTGCCCCATTGGGGAACCGCACCGGGGATGATCCACGGCACGGACCTGATCCTCACCGTGGCCACCCGGACCCTGGATGAGGTCTTGCTCAATCCACAGTTGATCCAGCTGAGCCCGCCCTTGGCGATTCCGCCTTTTCCCTTTGTGCAGATCTGGCATCAACGCTTTGACGATGACCCGGCCCATGCCTGGCTGCGCGAGCAAGTGCGGCAGGTGATTGCCCAGGACCCCGCTTAAGCCCGGGTAGTGATGAGAAAACCGACGATCACGATCGCCACCCCCACGAGTTTCTTCAGGCTGACCTCACGCTGGGGCAGGCCCACCAGACCGAAGCGATCGATGATCAGGGAGATCGCCAGTTGGCCGACGATCACCGCCATGATGAAGTTCAGGGCCCCCAGGCGCGGGGCGATGAGCAGCGCGGTAGTGATGTAGAAGACCCCGGCGATGCCGCCCATCCAGATCCACCAGGGGCCGTTTTGCAGGGCGGCGACCAGGTTGGGGCGCGGCACCTTGATAAAGATCAGGATCAGCGCCAGGGCCAGCAGGCTGATCAGCAGCGAGACCCCGGTGGCCCAGAGCGGGTGGCCGAGTAACTGGCCCAGCCGGGCATTGGTACCGGCTTGCAGGGGCACGGCAAACCCGGCCAGCAAGCTGAGAAGTATCGGGATAAACAGCGTCATAAGGGCTTCTCCTGTAGGGCGTTGTTTTGTACGTGGCGGCGCGCGTGGCGGCCAATTCGTTGTTCTGATGCGCGGTATTCGCCGGGCTGATCGGCCCGTCAATCAACAGTGCGAGAAATTGACCCGCAGGTTTACAATCCGGGTTCCTGATCAGGAGTAACCCCGTGCTGACCCATCTCGATTCCCAAGGCCGCGCCAATATGGTCGACGTCACCGATAAAGCCGTGACGTTCCGTGAGGCGGTGGCTGAAGCCCGGGTGCGTATGCGCCCCGAAACCCTGCAAATGATCGTCAGTGGCGGCCACCCGAAAGGCGATGTGTTCGCCGTGGCGCGGATTGCCGGGATCCAGGCAGCGAAGAAAACCAGCGACCTGATTCCGTTGTGCCATCCGTTGATGCTCACCAGCGTCAAGGTCGAGTTGAGCGCCGAAGGGGCGGACGCGGTGCGCATTCAGGCACGCTGCAAGCTGTCCGGGCAGACCGGGGTAGAGATGGAGGCCTTGACCGCCGCCAGCGTCGCCGCGCTGACGATTTATGACATGTGCAAGGCGGTAGACCGGGGCATGACCATCGAAAGCGTGCGCCTGCTGGAGAAGCTCGGCGGCAAGAGCGGCCATTACCAGGCAGGTGAGGTATGAAGATCAACGTCAAGTACTTCGCCCGTTACCGTGAAACGCTGGGCACCGACGGGCTGCAAGTGGAAGGGGAGTTCGCCAGCGTCGAGGCGCTGCGTGCGCATCTGGTCCAGGCACACGGGGCCCAGGTGCTCAATGAGCAGAACCTGATGTGTGCCCGCAACGAAGACCTCTGCCCATTGGACGAGCCCTTGGCGGACGGCGACGAAGTGGCGTTTTTCCCCACTGTGACCGGGGGCTGAGATGGCGATTCGGGTGCAGGCCGGAGCCTTTGATCCTGGCGCGGAAGTCAACGCCATGCACGCCGCCGATGTGGGCGTGGGGGCGGTGGTGAGCTTTGTCGGCTATGTGCGCGACTTCAATGACGGGCGCGACGTGGCGGGCATGTTTCTCGAGCATTACCCGGGCATGACCGAAAAGGCCTTGGGCAAGATCGCCGACGAGGCGCAGCAACGCTGGCCGCTGCTCAAGCTCGAAGTGTTGCACCGCGTCGGGGCATTGGAGCCGGGCGAACCCATTGTGTTTGTTGGCGCCGCCAGCGCCCACCGCCAGGCGGCCTTCGATGCTTGCGCCTTTGTCATGGACTACCTGAAGACCCGCGCTCCTTTCTGGAAAAAAGAGCAGACCAGCGACGGCCCGCGCTGGGTGGAAGGGCGCGACAGCGATCACGCGGCCGCCGACCGCTGGAAAGCCTGAGCTCGCCCCTGAGCCACCGCTAATCGCCGGCATTCCGGCGATTACGCTTCCTGCGCCTTCTTTTACTTTCCTCACGTACGCAATCCCTGTGCGCAAGCCTTAGCGCGAATCCAGTGTGCGTGTCGCATTGACGTAAAATACACAAAAGTCCAATATGGAATTACAAGTACAAAATATGGCTGTGCGTTTACTTTTTCTTCTGTCTTGCCAAACCAACAACTCCAGCGAGAAACCCCATGAAGAAGCTTCCCCTGATCACTGGCCTGGCCTTCAGCTTGTTGGCCTGCAGCAGCGTGTTCGCCGCTGAGAAAACCCTGCGCATCGGCATTGAAGCCGCCTACCCACCGTTTGCGTTCAAGACGTCCGAGGGCAAGATCAGCGGCTTTGACTACGACATCGGCAATGCCTTGTGCGCGCAGATGCAGGTCAAGTGCGAGTGGATCGAAGGCGAGTTCGACGGGCTGATTCCGTCGTTGAAGGTGAAAAAAATCGATGCCGCGCTGTCGTCGATGACCATCACCGAAGAGCGCAAGAAATCCGTGGATTTCACTCACAAGTACTACTTCACCTCGTCGCGCCTGGTGATGAAGCAGGGCGCGGTGGTGGATGACCAGTACGCCAGCCTCAAGGGCAAGACCATTGGTGTACAACGCGCCACCACCACCGACCGTTATGCCACTGAAGTCCTCGAGCCCAAGGGCATCAAGGTGGTGCGCTACAGCAACAACGAAGAGATTTACATGGACCTGGCGTCCGCGCGCCTGGACGCGATCTTTGCCGACACCATTCCGCTGGAGGACTTTCTATCCATGCCACGCGGAGCGGGTTATGCCTTTGTCGGGCCAGAGTTGAAAGATCCGAAATACGTCGGCGAAGGCGCTGGGATTGCCGTGCGCAAAGGCAACAAGGAACTGTTGGGGGCGCTGAACCAGGCCATCGACGGGATTCGCGCCAATGGCGAATACCAGAAAATCCAGGCCAAGTACTTCAAGTCGGACATTTACGGCGACTGATCCCAGCGCCTGTCGGCGATCCTCTACAGAGGCGGGCTCAGCTCTTGAGTTCCTTGAGGTGCTTGTACACCGTCGCCCGCCCCATGTTCAGCACGTTGGCCACATAGTTGGAGGCGCTTTTGCCCTTGAAGGCGCCTTCGGCATGCAGGGCCAGCACCAGCTCGCGCTTGTGGTCGCGGTTCAGCAGGTTCAGGCCTAGCTGGCGCTCGCGCAGCCAGTTGTGCAGGAAGATGTTGATTCGCTCTTGCCAGTCATCGCGGAATAAAGAATCCGGCTGCGGGATCAGTTTGCTCGGGGACAGAAACAGGTCCAGGGCGGCCTTGGCGTTCTCGAACAGGGAAATATTCAGGTTGATGCACAGCACCGCCAGCGGTTGGCCTTGGCTGTCGCGCAGCACGCTGCTCAGGCTGCGAATTTTCTGACCATCCCAGTTGAGCTTTTCGTAAGGCCCGATATTACGTTCGCTGACGTCCTCGCTCAGCATGTCTTCCAGCGCTGCGTCGTCGCCCACTTCTCGTTTGGAAATGTTGTTGGCGATGTAGTCGATCTTCTGCGTGCGCAGGTCGTGGATCACCACTTCGGCATGGGGGAAGAACAGGGTGGCAATGGCGTCGGCGATGGCGCGGAAATTGTCCAGGGCCGGGTCCTGTGTGGGGGATGTCATGGTGAAAGCTCCAAGCGGCGTCAGCGCCCTGTCAGGCAGGGCGCTGGGAGTGTGCCGCAATCGCGTGGGCGCGTCACCTGAGGCGCGGTTCAGCCCAGGCGTGCAGGGGAGAGCATGGCGGCATTGAGGCCGAAGCGGGTCAGGGCTTCAGGCAGGGCTTCGCCACGCACCAGGGCGGCGCTGGCCTGGCCCATGGCCGGGGAGGTCTGGATGCCATAGCCGCCTTGCGCCGCGACCCAGAACAGGCCGGGCACCAACGGGTCGAAGCCGGACAGCAAGTCGCCATCACTGACAAAGCTGCGCAGGCCGGCCCACGTGCGGGTCGGGCGGCGGATGGTCAGGGTGGTGGCTTCCTCGATCTGGTAGATGCCCATGGCGATGTCCAGTTCTTCGGGCTGCACATCGTGGGGTTCGACCGGGTCGGCGTTGGCCGGTGAGCCGAGGAACATGCCGGCGTCAGGCTTCATATAGAAGGATTCGTCGAGGCTCACCAGCATCGGCCAGTGGTGAATGTCCAGGCCTTCGGGGCCCGGGAAGATAAACGCCGCGCGGCGCTTGGGTTGCAGGCCCAGCGACCGGGCACCGGCGAGGACACCGACCTGGTCGGCCCAGGCGCCGGCGGCGTTGATCAGGATGGGCGCGCTGAAGTGCGCGCCTTGGGTGCTCACGTGCCACTGGCCTTTGGCGTCGCGCTGCAGGCCCTGGACTTCACAGTCGGTGTGCACCTGGCCCTGATTGCGGCGAATGCCCCGCAGGTAGCCCTGGTGCAGGGCATCGGTGTCGATGTCGCTGGCACTGGGGTCGTAGAGCGCGCCGTGGACTTTGTCGCGGCGCAGGATCGGCAGGCGTGCGCAGGCCTCGTCGGCACTGAGCAACTGCATCTCCGGGACCGAGGACTTGGCGCTCAGGTATTGCCGGTTGAGTTCGTCCGGGTCGCCGGTGAAGTCCACGGTCATCTCGCCCCGTGGGGTCAGTAACGGGTGCTCGCAGAAGCCCTCGGGCGGGGCGTCGAAGAAGTCGCGGCTGGCCAGGGTCAGGGCGCGTACCTGGGCGGTGCCGTAGGCGGCGGTGTACAGCGCGGCGGAACGACCGGTGGAGTGATAGGCCGGGTGGGATTCACGCTCCAGCACGATGACCCGGCCGTGGCGCGACAGCCAGTAACCGGTGGAGGCCCCGGCAATACCGCCGCCAATGATGATGAAGTCTGCCTGGGTCATTCGAGTCTCCGAAACAAGGGGTGGTGCCGCGACGCGGGGGGCTCGGCGCTCGGTGGCCATGAGCGCCGTTCACAGGGCTGCTTATAAGGTGGTGTGCTGTTGCAGACGGTAGAGGGCGTTGGCCAGGGCGATGTCTTCCAGGCCCAGGCCGATGGAGCGGAAGAACACATGACGCTGAGGGTCTGCTGTCGGCGTCTGGCCGCTGAGCAGCTCCGGCAGGTCGCCAATGATCGCCTGTGGGTTCCAGCCATGTTGTTCGCCGGCAATCAGCATCTCCCCGGCCGAGCCAGGGGTCGTGCGGCGGTAATCACAGTACACCTGTAGGGTCGCCAGGGATTGCGGCGGCACTTCATGGGCGCGTGGCGCATTGGTGCTGATGGAGGTGATCAGCGCCGGCTTGGCCAGCTCTCGCGGGTCCAGCACCGGGCCGGCGGAAGAGGTGCAGAGCATGATCACATCTGCGTCCTGCACAGCCTCGTTGCGGCTGTCGGCCAGGCTCAGGCGTGGGTCCAGGGCGCTGAGACTGGCGCGCTCCTCGGCGGTTTTGACGGCCAGGCTCGGGGAGTACAGGCGGATGCTCTGCCACGGCCGCAGGCCTTTGACGTAATGCAGGTGCGCCAGGGCCACCGGGCCGCTGCCGATGATGCACAGGTGCCGGGCGTCTTGCCTGGCCAGGGCGTCGACCGCCACCGCCGTGGTCGCGGCGGTGCGGGCCGTGGTCAGTTCGCCGGCATCGCAGAGCAGCAGAGGCTGGCCGCTGTCCATGGACATCAGCAGGGTCCAGGCGGTGACCAGTGGCCCCTCGTTGCGCACGATATAGGGCGAGGTCTTGACCCCGTAGACCCGATCCTCGGCCAGCACCCCCAGGTAATTGATGAAGTCGCCGCCGCCTTGGGGAAACTCAACCAGTTGCTGGGCCGGTTGCACCGCCAGCCCGGCCGCCAGGTCGCGGAATAGCTTGCGCAGGATCTGCGGCACGTCGATGCGCGCCAGAAGCGCCTGGGCTTGAGGCTGGGCAATCACATAAGGCGTGCTGGACATGCGGCGTTCCCTTGAAGTTGTGAGTAAACTAATTTTTCCATTATGGACTTTTAGATATCTATCGCAATCTCCAGGCGAAAAAAAACGCAGCCGGCGAGGGCTGCGTTTTTTGTCGGGCGCGTTGGCCGTTACGGGCGTTTGCGCTCTACGGGGCGCAGCAGCACAGTGGGCGGCGTCTCGCAGCTGATCTTGCGACCCAACAGGGCTTCGATGGACGGCAACTGGTAGGAGTCGTCTTCACCGGCAAAACTGATGGACACGCCTTCAGCCCCGGCACGACCGGTACGGCCGATACGGTGTACGTAATCGTCCGGCACTTCAGGCAGGGTGAAGTTGATCACGTGGCTGATGCCGTCGATGTGGATGCCACGGCCTGCCACATCAGTGGCCACCAGCACGCGGATCTTGCCTTCGCGGAAGCCTTCCAGGGTCTTGATGCGCTTGTGCTGCGGCACGTCGCCGGACAACTGGGCAGCGTTCACGCCATCGCGTACCAGGCGTTCTTCGATGCGCCGCACTTCGTCCTTGCGGTTGGCGAAGACCATGACCCGTTCCCAGCCGTTGTCGGTGACCAGGTTGTACAGCAGCTTGTATTTGTCGGCGCCGGCCACAGCATAAATATGCTGCTCGACGTTTTCGCTGGCGACGTTCTCGGACTCGATTTCGACGATGGACGGGTCGGTGGTCCATTGCTTGGCCAGGTTCATCACGTCTTCGGTGAAGGTGGCGGAGAACAGCAGGGTCTGACGTTCGCTCTTGGGC
Source organism: Pseudomonas morbosilactucae (assembly GCF_023241665.1). Taxonomy (NCBI): domain Bacteria; kingdom Pseudomonadati; phylum Pseudomonadota; class Gammaproteobacteria; order Pseudomonadales; family Pseudomonadaceae; genus Pseudomonas; species Pseudomonas morbosilactucae. The sequence goes on from NZ_JALQCX010000054.1 coordinate 57,066, forward strand.
GGCGTCTGGCGAATGATCTGACGCACTTGCGGGATAAAGCCCATGTCGAGCATGCGGTCGGCTTCGTCGAGCACCATCACTTCAACCATGTCCAGGTGCACGTCGCCGCGCTGGTTGAAGTCCAGCAGGCGGCCCGGAGTGGCAACCAGGATGTCGCAGTGGCGCGCTTCGAGGTGCTTGAGTTGTTTATCGAAGTCCATGCCGCCGACGAAGGTCATCACGTTGAGGCCGGTGTATTTGGTCAGGGCCTCGGCGTCCTTGGCGATCTGCACCACCAGTTCCCGGGTCGGCGCGATGATCAGCGCGCGGGGCTCGCCCATGTAGCGTTCTTTGGGCGGCGGGGTTTGCAGCAGCTGGGTGATGATCGAGATCAGGAACGCGGCGGTCTTGCCGGTGCCAGTCTGGGCGCGGCCGATGGCGTCTTTGCCCGCCAGGGTAAAGCCCAGTACCTGGGCCTGGATCGGCGTGCAGTACGGGAAGCCCAGGTCCTGGATCGCGTGCATCAGTTCCGGCGCGAGCTTGAAGTCGTGGAAACGGGTTTTGCCTTCCTGGGGTTCGACCGCGAAGTCTTCGAGCTTCCAGGGGATGACCACCGGCTTGGGCGCACGTTCGCGACGTGGCTGCTCAGGCTTGGGCTTTTCACTGCGCGCTTGGGCCGCGGCGGGCGAGGGGGTCGATGGGTGCACCGGCTCTTGTTGGGCTGCGGTAGCAGGCACGTCCTGACCCGGCTGAGGGCCGTCGGTGCGGCTGCTGGGGCTGTGGGAAGAGGTGCTGGTGCTTGGCGCGAGCTGCTCAGCCTCGCTTTTACCGAAGATTTTCTTGAGTGCTTTGAGCACGGTCATCTCATCAATTGGTTAAGGAATGTACGCCGGGCAGTGTAATGCAAGAATCGGGCGCGGCGTAGTGTGTTGGACGCGGGACGCTGGCAAGTTGCGCTTTTAGCGCAAACGCTCGCTCAGCCAGGCACTGATGTCGCGGATTTCTTCGGGTAACACCTCGTGGCCCATTGGGTATTCCTGCCATGTCACGGTGACACCATGCTGCTTCAAGTACTCATACGCGGTGCGTCCCATGGCGTTCTGCACCACCTCGTCGTACTGGCCGTGCAGGCTCAACACCGGAATCCGCTGTTGGCTGGCCGAAAGTTGCAGTTCGTCACTGAAGGTCGGTGCGTAAGTGGACAGGGCAAGTACGCCACCCAACGGGCCTTGCCATTGCAGGAAGGCGGTGTGCAGGACCACCGCGCCACCCTGGGAAAAACCGGCGAGGAAAATGCGCGAGGCGTCTATTCCGCTGGCGCGTTGTTCTTCGATCAATCTGACCAGGCCTTCAGCCGATTCATCAAGCTGCTCGCGATTGATCGCGCGAGCCGGGCTCATGGCCAAAATGTCGTACCAGCTGGGCATGGCATATCCGCCATTCACCGTGACCGCGCGAGTCGGCGCCTGGGGCAGCACGAAGCGGGTGCTGAGCAAACTTTCCTGCAGCGCCTCGGCCACCGGAAGGAAGTCGTATTTGTCGGCTCCCAGGCCGTGCAGCCAGATCACACAGGCGTCTGCGGGCTTGCTGGGCTGAAGAATCAAGGGCTCGGTCATGGTCGCTCCATTTGTGTGCGTGCGCGCCTATTGAGTGCGTGATTAAAGGGCGCGCCTGTTTGATCAGTGAAGAAGATGTCGCACGGTTGAAAGTTTTGCTATTGACCGTTGGCTGAAACGCTTTAGCGACAACTGTGGTACGGGCTTTGCTATGGGAAAACCGAAGTGATTGCACTTCCCCACGGCGGTAACACTATCAGGCTACCGCTGGCTGTGGGATAGCAAGAATCTGGTGATGGACGTTCGCCAATGGCCGCTACGGGCTTTGCGAACATGAAAGGGCTACAGCCCGTTCGGCCAATTGGTGAGATGTAGGTAGGCCATTACGTGGATTTCTCCTACTAGACTCATAGCGAAGGTCTTACGCCGCTTGACCCTAAAAAAAGCCAACGAGGGTCAACAGCGCCTCATAAGGGTGCGGCAGGACTCAAGCTCCGACACAACAAGAGCAAACTGGAGGTTTGAATGAAGATGTTGAAATCCACCCTGGCAGTCGTGACGGCAGCCGCGGTACTCGGTATGAGCGGCTTCGCACAGGCGGGTGCGACCCTGGATGCAGTGCAGAAGAAAGGCTTTGTGCAATGTGGCGTGAGCGACGGTCTGCCGGGCTTCTCGGTACCGGACGCCTCGGGCAAGATTCTCGGCATCGACGCCGACGTCTGCCGCGCTGTGGCCGCCGCTGTTTTCGGTGATGCGACCAAGGTCAAGTTCAGCCAGTTGAACGCCAAAGAGCGTTTCACCGCGCTGCAGTCGGGCGAAGTCGACGTGCTGTCGCGTAACACCACCTGGACCAGCTCCCGTGATTCGGGCATGGGCCTGGTGTTTGCCGGTGTGACTTACTACGACGGCATCGGCTTCCTGGTGAACAATAAGCTGGGCGTCAAAAGTGCCAAAGAGCTGGACGGCGCGACCATCTGCATTCAAGCCGGCACCACCACTGAGCTGAACGTTTCCGACTACTTCCGTGGCAACGGTCTGAAATACACCCCGATCACCTTCGACACCTCCGATGAAAGCGCCAAGTCGCTGGAATCCGGTCGTTGCGACGTGCTGACCTCCGACAAATCCCAGCTCTACGCACAACGCAGCAAGCTGGCGACTCCGACTGACTACGTGGTACTGCCGGAAACCATCTCCAAGGAGCCTCTGGGCCCAGTGGTGCGTAAAGGCGACGAAGAGTGGTTCAGCATCGTCAAGTGGACCCTGTTCGCCATGCTCAACGCTGAAGAAGCGGGCGTGACCTCGAAGAACGTTGAAGCTGAAGCCAAGTCCACCAAGAACCCTGACGTTGCTCGTCTGCTGGGTGCTGACGGTGAATACGGCAAGGATCTGAAACTGCCGAAGGACTGGGTCGTACAGATCGTCAAGCAAGTGGGTAACTACGGTGAAGTGTTCGAGAAGAACCTCGGCAAGAGCACTCCACTGGCCATCGACCGCGGCCTGAATGCGCTGTGGAACAACGGCGGCATTCAATACGCACCACCTGTGCGCTGATGGTCCTATCACCCGGCGGGCCAACCGCCGGGTGATGTTCTGTTCCATTATTCCTGGGGCACTTCATGCAAAATTCTATCGGCGCACCAAAGCAGAGGCTCAGTCTCAGCGATCCACGAGTGCGTGCCTGGTTATTCCAGATCATCACCATCGTGGCGGTGATCTCGCTGGGCTGGTTTCTGTTCAACAACACTCAAACCAACCTCCAGCACCGGGGTATCACCTCGGGTTTCGATTTTCTTGAGCGCAGCGCCGGCTTCGGCATCGCTCAACACCTGATTGCCTACACCGAAGCGGACAGCTACGCGCGGGTGTTTGTGATCGGGCTGCTCAACACCTTGCTGGTGACCGTTATCGGCGTGATTCTGGCGACCATTCTGGGGTTCATCATCGGTGTGGCGCGGCTGTCGCAGAACTGGATCATCAGCAAGCTGGCCACGGTGTATGTGGAAGTCTTCCGCAATATCCCGCCGCTGCTGCAGATTCTGTTCTGGTACTTCGCGGTGTTCCTGACCATGCCGGGGCCGCGCAACAGCCATAACTTCGGCGACACCTTCTTTGTCAGCAGCCGTGGCTTGAATATGCCGGCCGCCCAGGCGGCTGAAGGCTTCTGGCCATTTGTGGTGAGCATCGTGTTGGCGATTGTCGCCATCGTCCTGATGTGTCGCTGGGCCAACAAGCGTTTTGAAGCCACCGGCGTGCCGTTTCACAAGTTCTGGACCGGCCTGGCGCTGTTCCTGGTGATTCCGGCGCTGTGTGCCCTGATCTTCGGTGCCCCGCTGCACTGGGAACTGCCGAAACTGGCCGGCTTCAACTTTGTCGGCGGCTGGGTGCTGATCCCTGAACTGCTGGCCCTGACCCTGGCCCTGACCGTCTACACCGCGGCGTTTATCGCCGAGATCGTGCGTTCCGGGATCAAGTCGGTGAGCCATGGCCAGACCGAGGCCGCCCGCTCCCTGGGGCTGCGCAACGGCCCGACCCTGCGCAAGGTGATCATTCCTCAGGCGCTGCGGGTGATCATTCCGCCCCTGACCAGCCAATACCTGAACCTGGCGAAGAACTCCTCGCTGGCGGCCGGTATCGGTTACCCGGAAATGGTTTCGCTGTTTGCCGGCACGGTACTCAACCAGACCGGTCAAGCCATCGAAGTCATTGCCATCACCATGAGCGTGTACCTGGCGATCAGTATCAGCATTTCCCTGCTGATGAACTGGTACAACAAGCGCATTGCGCTGATCGAGCGGTGAGGAAGCGCCCATGACGACTCATACTTTCAAACCCGACATGCCCCCACCGAGCCGCAGTATCGGCGTGGTGGCGTGGATGCGCACCAACATGTTCTCCAGCTGGATCAACACCCTGCTGACCCTGTTCGCGTTCTACCTGATTTACCTGGTGATCCCGCCGATCCTGCAGTGGGCGATCATCGATGCCAACTGGGTCGGCACCACCCGCGCCGACTGCACCAAGGAGGGCGCCTGCTGGGTGTTCATCCAGCAGCGCTTCGGCCAGTTCATGTATGGCTACTACCCGGCGGACATGCGCTGGCGCGTGGACCTGACCGTGTGGCTGGCGGTGGTTGGCGTGGCGCCGTTGTTCATCTCGCGCTTCCCGCGTAAAGCGGTGTACGGGCTGAGCTTCCTGGTGCTGTACCCGATCATTTCCTGGTGCCTGCTGCACGGCGGCGTGTTCGGCCTGAGCGCCGTGGCGACCAGCCAATGGGGCGGCCTGATGCTGACCCTGGTGATCGCCACTGTGGGCATCGCCGGTGCCTTGCCGCTGGGGATCGTACTGGCCCTGGGACGACGTTCGAATATGCCGGCGATTCGAGTGGTCTGCGTGACCTTCATCGAGTTCTGGCGCGGCGTACCGCTGATTACAGTGCTGTTCATGTCCTCGGTGATGCTGCCGTTGTTCCTGCCCGAAGGCATGAACTTCGACAAGCTGTTGCGGGCCCTGATCGGGGTGATCCTGTTCCAGTCGGCCTACGTGGCTGAAGTGGTGCGGGGCGGCCTGCAAGCCATCCCCAAAGGCCAGTACGAAGCCGCTGCGGCCATGGGCCTGGGCTACTGGCGCAGCATGGGCCTGGTGATTCTGCCGCAGGCCCTGAAGCTGGTGATCCCGGGGATCGTCAACACCTTTATCGCTCTGTTCAAGGACACCAGCCTGGTGATCATCATCGGCCTGTTCGACCTGCTCAACAGCGTCAAGCAAGCCGCCGCCGACCCTAAGTGGCTGGGCATGGCCACCGAAGGCTACGTCTTCGCTGCCTTGGTGTTCTGGATTTTCTGTTTTGGTATGTCCCGCTACTCCATGCATCTGGAGCGTAAGTTGGACACAGGCCACAAGCGCTGAGCCGCTGCCTAATTTAGGAGTTTTGTGATGAGTGAAGCGAACAAAAAGCCTGTGGGCTCTGAAGGCATTATTCAGATGCAGGGCGTGAACAAGTGGTACGGCCAGTTCCACGTGTTGAAAGACATCAACCTCAACGTCACCCAGGGCGAGCGTATCGTCCTGTGCGGGCCGTCGGGTTCCGGTAAATCCACCACCATCCGCTGCCTCAACCGCCTGGAAGAACACCAGCAGGGCCGGATCGTGGTGGACGGTGTGGAGCTGACCAACGACCTCAAGCAGATCGAAGCGATACGCCGTGAAGTCGGCATGGTGTTCCAGCACTTCAACCTGTTCCCGCACCTGACCATTCTGCAGAACTGCACCCTGGCGCCGATGTGGGTACGCAAGATGCCCAAGCGCCAGGCTGAGGAAATTGCCATGCACTACCTGGAGCGCGTGCGCATCCCGGAGCAGGCCAACAAGTTCCCGGGCCAGCTTTCCGGTGGCCAGCAGCAGCGTGTGGCGATCGCCCGTGCCTTGTGCATGAAGCCGAAAATCATGCTCTTCGACGAACCGACTTCGGCGCTCGACCCGGAGATGGTGAAAGAGGTGCTGGACACCATGATCGGCTTGGCTGAAGACGGCATGACCATGTTGTGTGTCACCCACGAAATGGGTTTTGCGCGCACCGTGGCCAACCGCGTGATCTTCATGGACAAGGGCGAGATCGTCGAACAGGCCGCGCCGAACGACTTCTTCGACAACCCACAGAACGAACGCACCAAGCTGTTCCTCAGCCAGATCCTGCATTGATCCTGATGCCGGCTTTGCACTGACGATAAACCCGGACTGGTTCCGGGTTTATTTTTGCCTGGGGTTTCAGTTGCCCGCGGCCCGCAGGGGCGTTGGGGGCTCCGCGCGCGTGGCGGGCGCTGATGGGGCTTCGCTGAGTGCACGCACGTCTTGCATCAGGTGCGGGTGACGATCCAGCAGGCGCATCAGCATGTACAGCGGTTGGGGCACGCTGACGTCAGCGCGCTCATAGCGCGAGAAGGCGTTGTGCCCGCCGCCGGAAAGCAACCGGACCGCCTCTTTCTGGGAGAGGTGCAGTTTGCGGCGGATGCGCTTTATGTCGGTGGCGATGTGCTGGCGGACGTCGATCAGCAACTGGTCACCGGCATCGGCGTAGCGTTCGGCGCTGTCGCCATCGAGCTCCATTTCGCCGCAAACCTGGCATGCCCAGCCGGTCAGCTTGGGCACCAGGCGAGTCACGTGCTTGAAGTCGATGCTGAGGTCGCGGTCGACGAACGGCAGCATGCCTTCCGGAGCGCCACAGCTCATGCATTGTTGGATGTTCACTGGGTTTTCTCCTTGAAGGAAATCACGGGGGCGCCAGCGCCGGGGCGGTAAGTCACGTTGATGTAGACCGCCCGGCCGAGTGTTTCGACGTGATAGACGTCTTGCCAGACTCGAGGGTCGGCGTAGGTGGTCATTGATTTGTAAAACATGTGCCTGTGCAGATTGTCGATGATGCGCAACAGTTGCTTGAGGCTCAGATCCAGTCGCCGCCCTCCATCCATGGCGCTGACGGTGAAGGCTTTTGCACCGAGCCGAATGACCTCTGCCTTGACGACCGATAGGGCGTGGTGCGGTGTGGTCTTTTCCATAAGACACCTTCTGGTGGAATTGAAAATACCCTTAAAGGGTTTTTTATCAACGGCTATTAGTCGCCGTGGATCGCCCCTCCAGCCTAAATCGTTGATCTCTCAGAAGGGGCTGAATACCATGTCGGCCAATTCATCCGATGATGGGATGAAAAGGCGAAATCACATGACAGAAGCTTCTCCACTGATTAAGCGCTCCCTGGTCGATCAGGCCTTGGAGCAGTTGCGCCTGCGCATCAATAACGGCACCTGGCAGGTCGGGCAGCGGCTGCCCACCGAGCCGGAACTGGCGGCGGAACTGGGCATCAGCCGTAATACCGTGCGTGAAGCCATGCGCGTGCTGGCGTTTTCCGGGCTGATCGAGATTCGCCAGGGCGACGGCAGTTACCTGCGTGGGGTGGCCGATCCGCTGGACATGCTCCAGGCCCTGTCCCAGTGCTCCCTGGAGCAGGCCCGGGAAACCCGCCACATCCTTGAAGTGGAGGCCGTGGGCCTGGCGGCAGAGCGCCGTACCGATGAAGACCTGCTGGCCTTGCGTGTCGCGCTGGCGACCAGCAGTGAGCATTTTCACGGGGACCTGGAGCGCTACATCGCGTGCGACCTGCTGTTTCACCAGCGCTTGGTGGATGCCGCCCACAACCCGACCCTGAGCCAGTTGTATCGCTACTTTTCCAGTGTGGTCGGGGCGCAATTGCGCCAGACCCTGCACGTCACCCCGCGCCGGCAGGCCGTGTTCGACCTGCACCGACACATGCTCGATGCCGTTGAGCAGCAGGACCCGGAGCGGGCCAAGCAGCTGTCCCGGCAACTGATCAATGAACCCTGAACCCGAGAAGCCCATGCCCAATCACCCGGCCACTGACCCGTCCGCCCCTGTGCGTCGCACGCCTGAGCTCGACGCGTTGTTGATCGACGCCGAGGCTGACGACGAGCAAACCCAGCAAACCCCACCGCCCATCAGCCGTCGCTGGCTGTTGCTGCTGGGCCTGATCCTGGTGGCTTTGAACCTGCGTCCGGCGCTTTCGAGCCTGTCACCGTTACTTGGCGACGTGTCCCAGAGCCTCGGGCTGTCGGCGGCCAAGGCCGGCCTGCTGACCACGTTGCCGGTGTTGTGCCTGGGCTTGTTCGCACCGCTGGCGCCCATACTGGCTCGGCGTTTTGGCGCCGAACGGGTGGTCCTGGGGATTTTGCTGACCCTGGCCGCGGGGATTGTCTTGCGCAGTTCCCTGGGCGAGTTCGGAGTCTTTGCCGGCAGCCTCTTGGGGGGCGCCAGCATCGGCGTGATCGGCGTGTTGCTGCCGGGGATCGTCAAGCGCGACTTTGCCAAGCAAGCCGGCACCATGACCGGCGTCTACACCATGGCCCTGTGCCTGGGGGCGGCCATGGCGGCCGGGGCGAGCGTGCCCCTGAGTCATTACTTCGGTGATAGCTGGGCCATGGGCCTGGGCTTCTGGGTGCTGCCGGCGTTGCTGGCGGCGCTGTTCTGGTTGCCCCAGGTCGGGCACAAACAGGGGGCCCACCACGCGGCCTATCGAGTGCGTGGTTTGCTGCGTGATCCCCTGGCTTGGCAAGTGACCTTGTACATGGGCACGCAGTCGTCCCTGGCGTACATCGTCTTTGGCTGGTTGCCGTCGATCCTGATCGGTCGCGGCCTGAGCCCGACCGAGGCCGGGCTGGTGCTTTCGGGCTCGGTGATCGTGCAACTGATCAGTTCCCTGAGTGCGCCCTGGCTGGCCACCCGCGGCAAGGATCAACGGCTGGCGATTGTGCTGGTGATGCTGATGACCTTGGGCGGGCTGTTCGGCTGCCTGTATGCGCCGTTGGAAGGGCTGTGGGGCTGGGCGATTCTGCTGGGCCTGGGTCAGGGTGGCACCTTCAGCCTGGCCTTGACCCTGATCGTGCTGCGCTCGCGGGATACCCATGTGGCGGCCAACCTGTCGGGCATGGCCCAGGGCTTCGGCTACACCCTGGCGTCCATGGGGCCTTTCGCGGTGGGCCTGGTGCATGATTGGACCGGGGGCTGGAACGCGGTTGGCTGGATTTTCGCGGTGTTGGGCGTGGGGGCAATCGTCGCTGGGCTCGGTGCCGGGCGCAGCCTCTACGTGCAGGTGCAAAGCGAAAAAATCTGAGGCGGCGCACTGTCGGTATTTGCGCCGCAAATGCCGATAGTGTTGCGGCGCTTTGCAGATTATCGTGCAGGCACCTTTTCGATGTTTCGGAGCCTGTCCATGAGTGATGCCCACAGCGCATTGATCACTGAGTTCTACCAAGCGTTCCAGCGGCTGGATGCCGAGGCCATGAGTGCCTGCTACACCGAGGATGTGTTGTTCAGTGATCCGGTGTTCGGTGAGTTGCGTGGCCGTGATGCTGGCGATATGTGGCGCATGCTGACGACCCGGGCCAAGGACTTTTCCCTGACCTTCGACAACGTGCGTGCCGATGAACGCACCGGCGGTGCCCACTGGGTGGCGACCTACCTGTTCAGTCAGACCGGCAACACCGTGGTCAACGATATCCAGGCGCGTTTCGTGTTCCGTGACGGCAAGATCTGCGAGCACCATGACCACTTCGACTTGTGGCGCTGGGCCCGTCAGGCTCTGGGCACCAAGGGCTTGTTGCTGGGTTGG
>NZ_JALQCX010000055.1:0-50712 GCF_023241665.1 Pseudomonas morbosilactucae
TGAAACCGATTTTCCTGGCTTTGGCACTGATGCGACCGGCGCACAACGCCGAAGAGGCTGACAGCTCGCCATGCGACGGCGTCGAGAACGACGTGCAGACCCTGGAATGTGCCACCTACAACCGCACCACCGCCGAACAACTGCTCAACGATAACGTGCAGGGCCTGCTGGAGCGCCTGGGCACCCTGTACGGCCACGACAAGGCGCAACTCAGCGACGTCAGCGCCAAGGTCAAGAATGCCCAGCAACTGTGGCTCAAGCAGCGCGACGCCGATTGCGCGATCGAAACCTTCCCGGCCAAGCCCGGCAGCAAGGCCTACACCATCGCCAACAACGACTGTTTGTCGCGCATGAGCGACGAGCGCTCGGAATTCATCGAGTCCATCGCCCAGGAATAACCCCGTCGCCAGCGCCGTTGCAGGAGCCGGCTTGCTGGCGAGGGGCCCTTCAAGATCGCCAGCGCCTGCAGGATAGGTGAGGACCGACCCACTATCTGATGGGCAACATGTGGACAACGTTGCAGGGTTGCCAGTCCACACAGCGTCAGTAAGCGAAGAAGTCGCCACACGCCTGGGGGGGTTCCCAACCGGCCTACGCCCAGCAGGAAAGCGTGGCCAAGCCGCGCCGCGCCACCCGCGAGAAAATCGCCCAGGCATTTGGCATTCGCGCCGACCGGTTGGAGCTGTAAGCTGCACCCCATTACTGGATCAAAGGAACGCTCATGAGCATCTGCGGCATCGAAATCAAAGGCAGTGAAGCCATCTTCGCCATTGCCTCCTTGCAGGGCGACGCGCTGCAGCATGTGGCCATCGCCACCAAGAAAATCGCCCTTGAAGACGATGACGAAGCGGCCAACGTCAAGGCGTTCGCAGCCCAGGTCGCGGCCTTTGTCAGTGAGAACGGTATCAGCCGCCTCGCCATCAAGAAACGCAGCAAGAAAGGTGAATTCGCCGGCGGCCCGACCACCTTTAAAATCGAGGGGGTGTTCCAACTGCTGGACTGCGAGGTCACCCTGCTCTCGCCACAAACCATCAATGCGCAGAATAAAAAGCACAACTTCGAGCTGCCAAGCACCTTGAACAAGTACCAGCACGAAGCCTACAAAACCGCCTGTTCGGCCCTGCTGAAAAAATAACGGCGCCTACTCTATGGGCGCCTGCAGAGGGGCCGTGTGCGCAGCCTCTCGGCGCCGATCCTCCCGTGGGCAGCTGGCAAACCTGGCGCGGTAGCTGCGGGTGAAATAGGACGGCGATTCAAAGCCGCAGGCGATGCTGACTTCCAGCACGCTCATGTCGGTCTGACGCAGCAGTTGTCGGGCCTTTTCCAGGCGCAGCCCCAGGTAGAAGTTGCTCGGCGTGTCATTGAGGTGCAGGCGAAACAGGCGCTCCAGTTGGCGCCGGGTGACCTTGACCAACTCGGCCAGGGCCAGGGTGCTCAGCGGCGGTTCGCTGTGTTGCTCCATTTCGCCAATCACCTGCACCAGTTTCTGGTTACGGATGCCGTAGCGGGTGGCGACCTCCATGCGCTGGTGGTCCTTGCGCGGGCGAATACGCCCCAGCACAAATTGCTCGCTGACCTGGATCGCCAAGGGCGCGCCATGAGCCTGGCCGATCAGGTCGAGCATCATGTCGATGGATGCGGTGCCTCCGGCCGAGGTAATGCGCCGTCGGTCGATCTCGAACAGTTCCTGGGTGACGTGCAACTGCGGGTAGGACTCCTTGAACGCCTCGATCGCTTCCCAGTGCAGGGTCAGGCGATGGCCCTCCAACAGGCCGGCATCGGCCAGGACCACGCTGCCGGTGTCGATACCGCCCAGGGTGACACCTTCCAGATCCAGGCGCGCAACCAGTGCACTAAAGGCGCAGTGACGCACTTGAGCGGTTCGAACCCGGCCACCACCCACAAGGTTGCGCCTTTTTTCAGCGGCTCCAACGCCGCATCGGCGTTCACCGACATGCCATTGCTGGCCAATACCGCCCCGCCGTCGCAGCTCAGCACATGCCAGCGATACAACTCCCCGCGAAAGCGGTTGGCCACCCGCAGGGGTTCGATGGCCGAAATAAAGCCGATGGCGGAAAAGCCCGGCATCAGCAAAAAGTAGAAGTCCTGGGACATGAAACGCACTCCGAGGGGCGGGTAGCGTGGAGCCCGTGATACGCCAATCGCCAGCCCCCGACAAGGGCGGAGGTCGCTGCTGTGCAAGAGTGGGTCGCCACTGTGCGCTTTCAGCCGACGCCAGCTGCGTAACGTGGCGGCACCAGCGCACAAAGACGCCGGGACCGACAATAACGACCTGCCGAGGAACCCACCATGAAACGATTGATCAGCAGCTGTGCTCTTGCTCTCAGCGGTAGTGTTTTCTTGAGTTCCGGCGCCATCGCGGCCGATGCCGCCAGTTGCCAGAACGTGCGCCTGGGCGTGGTCAACTGGACCGACGTGATCGCCACCAGCGCCATGACCCAAGTGTTGCTCGACGGCCTCGGCTACAAGACCAAACAAACCAGCGCCTCCCAGCAAATCATCTTCGCCGGCATCCGCGACCAGCGCCTGGACATGTTCCTCGGCTACTGGAACCCGCTGATGACCCAGACCATCACGCCGTTCGTCGAGGCCAATCAAGTCAAGGTCCTGGCCGAACCGAGCCTCAAGGACGCGCGCGCCACACTGGCAGTGCCCACCTACCTGGCCGACAAGGGGCTGAAGACATTTGCCGACATCGCCCGCTTTGAAAAAGAGCTGGGCGGCAAAATCTATGGCATCGAACCCGGCTCGGGGGCCAACACCCAGATCAAGGACATGATCGCCAAGAACCAGTTCGGCCTGGGCAAGTTCCAACTGGTGGAATCCAGCGAGGCCGGCATGCTGTCGGCGGTGAGCCGCGCGGTGAAACGCGACGAAGCCATCGTGTTCTTCGGCTGGGCACCGCACCCGATGAACATCAATCAGAAAATGACCTACCTCACCGGCAGCGAGGGTGCCCTGGGGCCCAACGAAGGCATGGCCACGGTCTGGACCGTGACCGCGCCAAACTACGCCCAACAGTGCCCGAACGTCAGTCGGCTGTTGAGCAACCTGACCTTCAGCGCCGAGGACGAGAGCCGGATGATGCAACCGCTGCTCGACCACAAGGACGCCCTGGAATCGGCTCGGCAATGGCTCAAGGACCATCCGCAAGACCAGCAGCGCTGGCTGGAAGGCGTGACCACCTTCGATGGCAAGCCGGCCGCCGAACACCTGCAACTGACCGCCAAGTAAGCCCAATGCAACCGCGCCTCGCAGCCGTCCCAGGCTGCGAACGGCGCAGCCATGCCCAAAAATCACGCCTGTAAGGAACCTGCACCATGAACCACGACGTCATCATCACCTGCGCACTCACCGGTGCTGGCGACACGACCGCCAAGAGCCCCCATGTGCCGGTCACCCCCAAGCAAATCGCCGCGGCCGCTGTGGAAGCGGCCAAGGCCGGTGCCACGGTGGTGCATTGCCACGTCCGAGACCCGCAGACCGGCCAATTCAGCCGCGACGTGGCGCTGTACCGCGAAGTGATGGAGCGCATTCGCGAAGCCGACATCGACATCATCGTCAACCTCACCGCCGGCATGGGCGGCGACCTGGAGATCGGCGCCGGGGAACACCCCATGGAGTTCGGCCCCAACACCGACCTGGTGGGCCCGCTGACCCGCCTGGCCCACGTCGAGGCGCTGCTGCCGGAAATCTGCACCCTGGACTGCGGCACCCTCAACTTCGGCGACGGCGACACCATTTACGTCTCCACCCCGGCGCAACTGCGGGCGGGCGCCAAGCGCATCCAGGCGCTGGGGGTGAAGGCTGAGCTGGAGATTTTCGACACCGGGCACCTGTGGTTCGCCAAGCAGATGATCAAGGAAGGCCTGCTGGATAACCCGCTGTTCCAACTGTGCCTGGGCATTCCATGGGGCGCGCCGGCGGACACCACCACCATGAAAGCCATGGTCGACAACCTGCCGGCGGACGCGGTCTGGGCCGGGTTCGGCATCGGCCGCATGCAAATGCCCATGGCCGCCCAGGCGGTGCTGCTGGGAGGCAACGTCCGGGTCGGCCTGGAAGACAACCTGTGGCTGGACAAAGGCGTGCTCGCCACCAACGGCCAATTGGTGGAACGGGCCACGGAAATCCTCAGCCGTCTCGGCGCCCGGGTCCTGACACCCGCCGAAGGCCGCAAAAAAATGGGCCTGACCCAACGCGGCTGACCCGAATCCACCGTCCCTCTGTAGGAGCCCGCTTGCCGTCGAAGGGGCCCGCAAGGTCGCCAACAGCTTCTCTGGCAAGCCAGCCCCTACGGATTGTTTATCTGGAGTACGCGATGAGCTTTATCACTGACATCAAAACCTTCGCCGCCCTAGGCAGCGGCGTGATCGGCAGCGGTTGGGTGGCCCGTGCCCTGGCCCACGGCCTGGACGTGGTGGCCTGGGACCCGGCGCCGGGGGCTGAAGCCGCCCTGCGCAAGCGGGTCGCCAATGCCTGGGGTGCCCTGGAACAACAAGGCCTGGCGCCGGGTGCCGCGCAAGACCGGCTGCGCTTTGTCGCCACCATCGAGGAATGCGTGAAAGACGCCGACTTCATCCAGGAAAGCGCCCCGGAACGCCTGGAGTTGAAACTGCAACTGCACAGCCAGATCAGCGCAGCGGCCAAGCCCAACGCCCTGATCGGCTCGAGCACCTCGGGCCTGCTACCCAGCGAATTCTACGAAGGCTCGACTCACCCGGAACGCTGTGTGGTGGGTCACCCGTTCAACCCGGTTTACCTGCTGCCGCTGGTGGAGGTGGTCGGTGGCAAACGCACTGCGCCGGAAGCTGTGCAAGCGGCGATCAAGGTTTATGAATCCTTGGGTATGCGCCCATTGCACGTGCGCAAGGAGGTTCCCGGGTTTATCGCCGACCGTCTCTTGGAAGCGCTGTGGCGCGAGGCCCTGCACTTGGTCAATGACGGCGTGGCCACCACCGGCGAAATCGACGACGCGATCCGTTTTGGCGCAGGCCTGCGCTGGTCGTTCATGGGCACCTTCCTCACCTATACCCTGGCCGGGGGCGACGCCGGCATGCGTCACTTCATGGCCCAGTTCGGCCCGGCGCTGCAACTGCCCTGGACCTACCTGCCTGCGCCGCAGCTGACCGACAAACTGATCGATGACGTGGTCGAAGGCACCGCCGAGCAACTGGGCCACCACAGCATCTCGGCCCTGGAGCGCTATCGTGATGATTGCCTGCTGGCGGTGCTGGACGCGGTGAAAGCCACCAAAGCTAAGCACGGCATGAACTTCCACGACTAACCCCGTGTAGGAGCTGGCTTGCCAGCGACGACGCCCTGAAGCCTTGCAGCGCTCAGGTAGACGCCATCGCCGGCAAGCCGGCGCCTACAGACCAGGAGATCTTTATGCCTGCGCTTACCCCTTACCGCACCCACGTCATCAGCGATTGGGTCGACTACAACGGCCACCTGCGTGATGCCTTTTACCTGCTGATTTTCAGCTACGCCACCGACGCCCTGATGGACCAACTGGGCCTGGACAGCGAACACCGCGAAGCCAGCGGTCACTCACTGTTCACCCTGGAGCTGCACCTCAATTACCTGCACGAAGTGAAGCTCGACACCCACGTCGAAGTGCACACCCAGATCATCGGCCACGACCGCAAACGCCTGCACCTGTACCACAGCCTGCATAAGGTCGGTGATCCCCGGGAACTGGCCGGCAACGAGCAGATGCTGCTCCATGTCGACCTCGCCGGCCCGCGCTCGACGCCCTTCGGCGAGGCGCTGCTCAATCGCCTGCAGGCCATCAGCGCCGAACACGCCAAGCTACCGCGACCGGCCTATATCGGCCGAGTCATGGCCTTGCCGCCGGAACGCTGAATAGGCGCAAACTGCCGGCAAAAAAAAGCCCCGATCAAGCCGTGACAAGATCGAGGCAGGGAGTGCTGTTGAGGAGCTGTGCGTGAGGGTGACCAAACCGTCCCGGTATCAGCTGAGCCCAGTGTGCACAGTCTGCGACGCCACAAGTTAGCCGAAAACGACCTGTTCATAGGTAAACGGGCCATCGCGACGATTTGCCCTTGCCGCCACCGGGAACGGCTACCAGAATCGGCTCACGACCACGCTCCCTGAAAAAGGATAAGAGTCATGATGCACGCGGATTTGATTGACCAGGACGACCTGCTGGGCCAACTCCGGGCCCTGGGTTTCGAGATGCCGGCCGGTGCCAGCGCCGACGAAGCCTGCGAGTGTGCGGTACGGGGTTTGAGCGATGCCCGGGCCAAGGCCCTCAAGGGCATGGTGGAACAGATGCTGACCGGTAACGCGACCATTCTGCCGGCAGTGCGCCAAGCCATCGATCGCCAGTTGCTACCGGCGCTGGCCGAGTATCAGCAACACAAACGCGCCTGATACGGCCACGCCATCAAGGCCATAAAAAAGGGCTCGGTTTCACGGAAACCGAGCCCTTTTTCATTCAGCCAACGCGCGGGGTCAGAGCCGTACGCTGGCGAAGGTCGACTCGTTGCGTGCCTGGCTCAAGGCCGACAGCGGGCCGGACAGCGGCGCCAGCACCAGAGCTTGCGGCAGCGGCATCATCGCTACTTGTTGAGTGGTGTTGGAACCGACGCGTTCGTCACGCGGCGGAATGCCGAAGTACTCGCGGTAGCACTTGGAGAAGTGCGGCGTAGAAACAAAACCACAGACCGAGGCCACTTCGATGATCGACATCGGCGTCTGCTTGAGCAGTTGACGGGCGCGGATCAGCCGCAGCTTCAGGTAATAGCGTGAAGGCGAACAGTGCAGGTACTTCTGGAACAGCCGCTCCAGTTGGCGTCGCGACACCGCCACATAAACCGCCAGCTCGTCGAGGTCGATCGGCTCCTCCAGGTTGGCTTCCATCAGCGCAACGATTTCCTGCAACTTCGGCTGGTTGGTACCGAGCATGTGTTTGAGCGGCACGCGCTGGTGGTCCTGCTCGTTGCGGATGCGTTCGTAGACAAACATCTCCGAGATCGCCGCCGACAGTTCACGGCCGTGATCGCGGCTGATCAAATGCAGCATCATGTCCAGCGGCGCGGTGCCACCGGAACTGGTGAAGCGGTTGCGGTCGAGGGTGAACAGGCGGGTGCTCATGGCCACACGGGGGAAGGCCTCCTGCATCGAGGCCAGGCATTCCCAGTGCACGCTGCAATCGAAGCCGTCCAACAGGCCGGCGCAGGCCAGGGCCCAACTGCCGGTACAGACTGCACCCAGGCGGCGCGACTGGCGGGCCTGGCTTTGCAGCCACGACACGTGTTCACGGGTCACGGTGCGCTGGATGCCGATGCCGCCACAGACGATCACGGTGTCCAGGCTCGGGGCTTTGTGCATCGCGGCGTCGGGGGTGATTTGCAATCCGTCGCTGGCCCAGACCTGACCGCCATCGACGCTGAGGGTGGTCCAGCGATACAGCTCGCGGCCGGACAGTTGGTTGGCCATGCGCAGGGGTTCGACTGCGGAAGCCAGGGAAATCAGCGTGAAATTGTCCAGCAGCAAAAAGCCGATGGATTGAGGCGTACGGTTCTGGGGTTGGGCCCCGGAGTTGAACGACGTCATCGCGATATCTCCTCACACAAAGCGGGTGGTGGCCTCAGGCGGAGGCTCTTGTTATTGCCATTGCTCTTGGGAGCCGGGCTTTGTCATGACAGAGCAATTGCCATGCCTAAAGTTGAATGGGTATTCAATAACTCCTGAAAACGACATCGGGGAGCGTCTATATAAGCCGCGTGCGGAGTGGGGGTTATAAGCGTCGTCGAGGCCAATCAGCGCCCTGCCCGGCGCGCTGTGAGCAAATAGGTAGCACTTGTGGGAACGGCGTGTCGTGGCGTCCGCGAGGAGTGTCACCACAAGCACAGGCGACGGGTGGTCGCGTCCATAGAATGGCAGAGCGCGCCACCCGGGACTTATCCAAACGCGACGCGCCAAAAGGTGGCGCATCGCAACACCCGTGGGCAATTTACGCGCAGCACCCCACGAGCAACCGTCCACTGTAGGCGCTGGCTTGCCAGCGATAGCGTCCTTAAGGGCAATGCATGGCTTGAGGGCCTATCGCCGGTAAGCCGGCTCCCACGGAGTCAGCATTCCACGGCGCTGACGGCCAGGCCGCCGCGGGAGGTTTCCTTGTATTTGTCGTGCATGTCGGCGCCGGTGTCGCGCATGGTACGAATCACCCGGTCCAGGGAGATGAAATGCTGGCCATCGCCACGCAAGGCCATCTGCGCCGCGTTGATGGCTTTCACCGCAGCGATCGCGTTGCGCTCGATGCACGGCACTTGCACCAGGCCACCCACCGGATCACAGGTCAGGCCCAGGTTATGTTCCAGGCCGATTTCCGCGGCGTTGCACAGTTGTTCCGGGCTCGCCCCGAGGATCTCCGCCAAGCCGGCCGCCGCCATGGCGCAGGCCGAGCCGACTTCACCCTGGCAACCCACCTCGGCACCGGAGATCGACGCGTTCTTCTTGCACAGGATCCCCACGGCCGCGGCACCGAGGAAATAATCCACGACATTGGCCTCGGTCACGTATTCGCTGAACTTCATAAAGTAGTGCAGCACCGCCGGAATGATTCCCGCCGCGCCATTGGTGGGAGCGGTCACCATGCGCCCGCCCGCGGCGTTCTCTTCATTGACCGCCAGGGCAAACAGGTTGACCCACTCCATGGCACTCAAGGTCGAACCGATGACATTGGGCTTGTTCAGCTCCTGCAGGCTGCGGTGCAACTTGGCGGCACGGCGGCGCACATTCAGCCCGCCCGGCAGAATGCCTTCGTGCTTCAGGCCTTGCTCGACGCAATCCTGCATGGCCCGCCACAAGGTCATCAGGCCGCTGCGAATCTCCTCTTCCGAACGCCAGACCTTCTCGTTGGCCAGCATCAATTCGGCCACCCGCAGGTTGTGCGTGCGGCACAGACTGAGCAGCTCCACTGCACTGGAAAAATCGTAAGGCAACTCGGTGCGATCCAAGTCCACCACGCCGCTGCTGGCCTGGGCCTGGTCGACGACAAAACCGCCGCCCACCGAATAGTAGGTATCGCGATACAACTCACCGCCCTCACCTTCGGCCACCAGGGTCATGGCGTTGGGGTGGAACGGCAGATTCTCGTCGATCAGGCGCATGTCCCGGGACCAGATAAAGGACAGCGGCAAGCGACCATCGAGCATCAGGGTGTTGGTTTCCCGCAGTTGCTGGATGCGCGGGCCGATCTGCGACGGGTCGATTGCATCTGGCCACTCGCCCATCAGCCCCATGATGACCGCGTTGTCGCTGCCGTGGCCGATGCCGGTGGCCGACAGCGAGCCGAACAGTTGCACTTCGACCCGCCGTACACGTTCCAGCAGGCCCTGTTCCCGCAACCCCTGAACGAACAACGCGGCGGCCCGCATCGGGCCAACGGTGTGGGAACTGGAGGGGCCGATGCCAATTTTGAACAGGTCGAAAACGCTGATTGCCATGCCTGCGAAACTCCTCGATGAGCACAGTCCAGGCGCCGAAAACGCCCGGTGACGGAGCTGCTACGCTCAAGCTGCAATCCGTCGAGAGAACTTCATCATCCGGCTTTTACGCTGAGGTTCGACGTCTCACACCGACCCACTCATGCCCACTAACGTCGCTCGGCGACAAGGGTGGTTTTTGCGCGGTTTTTGCGGCTCAGATGCCCGTAAAACCACGAAAAAAACACTGTAAGCGACCTCATCGACACTGGATGCGACCCTCCCTGTACTGGATACGACGCGCCCTGTAGGCGTCAGATTTTCACTGGTACATGATCGTCTCGACTCGATTGCAAGGCACTGTGGCAGAGCTGTCGCAGACGCCCCAACCGCCACACTGATAAGTGCGGTCCCAACGCCGCCAAAAAAGAACACCAAGGAGTCTCCCCCTATGAAAGGTTCCCCGTCGTTGTTGTTGGCCGCCATGCTGAGTCTGCCGCTTCTGGCGAACGCCGCAGAGCCGGCCCAATGCAGCACCGTAAACTTCTCCGATGTCGGCTGGACCGACATCACCGTCACCACCGCCACCACCAGCGTGGTGCTGGACGCCCTGGGCTACAAAACCAAGACCACGATGATTTCCGTGCCGGTGACCTACAAGTCCCTGGCCGATGGCAAGAACATGGACGTGTTCCTCGGCAACTGGATGCCGACCATGGAAAACGACATCAAGGCCTACCGCGAAGCCGGCACCGTCGAGACCCTGCGCGCCAACCTGGAAAACGCCAAGTACACCCTGGCGGTCCCCGAGGACCTGTACAACAAAGGCCTCAAGGACTTCGCCGACATCGTCAAATTCAAGAAGGAACTGGACGGCAAGATCTACGGCATCGAGCCGGGCAATGACGGTAACCGCCTGATCCAGAGCATGATCGACAAGAACGCCTTCGGCCTCAAAGACGCCGGCTTCAAAGTGGTCGAGTCCAGCGAAGCGGGCATGCTGTCCCAGGTCGATCGCGCCCAGCGGCGCGCCACCGCAGTGGTGTTCCTGGGCTGGGAACCGCACCCGATGAACACCCGCTTCAAGATGAAGTACCTGACCGGGGGTGACGACTACTTCGGCCCCAACTTCGGCCAGGCGACCATCTACACCAACACCCGCAAAGGCTACGCCCAGGAGTGCAGCAACGTGGGCCAGTTGCTGAAGAACCTGTCGTTCACCCTGAACATGGAAAGCACCCTGATGGGCAATGTGCTGGACGACAAGATGAAGCCTGATGCGGCCGCCAAGGCCTGGCTGAAAAATAACCCGCAAGTCCTCGACACCTGGCTTGCCGGCGTCACCACCATTGACGGTAAACCTGGCCTGGAAGCCGTGAAAACCAAACTCGGGTTGTAATCGCTTACGCCGGGCGGGTTTACCCGCCCGGGCTGTTTTTTCCTTGCATGCGGACGTTCGATACCATGCTTATTGATCAGAAAATCCCCCTAGGCCAGTACATCGCTGCCTTCGTAGAATGGCTGACGCAACACGGCGCCAATAC
The DNA here is from genome assembly GCF_023241665.1 of Pseudomonas morbosilactucae. NCBI lineage: Bacteria > Pseudomonadati > Pseudomonadota > Gammaproteobacteria > Pseudomonadales > Pseudomonadaceae > Pseudomonas > Pseudomonas morbosilactucae. The sequence goes on from NZ_JALQCX010000055.1 coordinate 11,024, forward strand.
ATTCGATGCGATTGCCACGACCCTGGAAACGATGATCCACGGTGTGACCTTTGCGCTGACCTGGTTCAATCCGCTGGCGTTGATCGGCCTGATTGCCTTGCTCGCGCACCTGATTCAACGCAAATGGGGCCTGACGGCATTTGTCGTCCTGTCGTTCCTGCTGATTCTCAACCTGGGTTACTGGCAAGAGACCATGGAAACCCTGGCCCAGGTGCTGTTCGCCACCCTGGTCTGCGTGTTGATCGGCGTGCCGCTGGGCATCGTCGCCGCGCACAAGCCGCTGTTCTACACCATGATGCGCCCGGTGCTCGACCTGATGCAGACCGTGCCCACCTTCGTCTACCTGATCCCGACCCTGACCCTGTTCGGCCTGGGCGTGGTACCCGGACTGATTTCCACCGTGGTGTTCGCCATCGCCGCGCCGATCCGCCTGACCTACCTGGGCATCCGCGATGTACCACAAGAGTTGATGGACGCCGGCAAGGCCTTTGGCTGCTCGCGCCGTCAGTTGTTGTCGCGCATTGAGTTGCCCCACGCCATGCCGAGCATCGCTGCCGGCATCACCCAGTGCATCATGCTGTCGTTGTCGATGGTGGTGATCGCCGCCCTGGTCGGCGCCGATGGCCTGGGCAAACCCGTGGTCAACGCCTTGAACACCGCCGACATCGCCCTGGGCTTCGAAGCCGGCCTGGCGATCGTACTGCTGGCAATCATGCTCGATCGCATCTGCAAACAACCTGACGCCAAAGTAGGGGGTGACGCATGAGCATAATCCGCTTCGATAACGTAGACGTTATCTTCTCCAAGGATCCACGGGAGGCGCTCAAGCTCCTGGATCAAGGCATGACCCGCAACGAAATCCTGAAGAAAACCGGGCAGATCGTGGGCGTGGAAAAGGCCAGCCTGGACATCGACAAGGGCGAAATCTGCGTGCTGATGGGCCTCTCCGGTTCCGGCAAGTCGAGTCTCTTGCGCTGTATCAACGGCCTCAACACCGTGAGCCGCGGCCAATTGTTCGTCGAGCATGAAGGGCGGCAGATCGACATCGCCTCCTGCACCCCGGCCGAGCTGAAAATGATGCGCACCCAGCGCATCGCCATGGTGTTCCAGAAGTTCGCCCTGATGCCCTGGCTGACGGTGCGCGAGAACATCAGTTTCGGCCTGGAAATGCAGGGCCGACCGGAAAAGGAACGGCGCAAGCTGGTGGACGAAAAGCTGGAGCTGGTGGGCCTGACCCAGTGGCGCAACAAGAAACCCGACGAGTTGTCCGGCGGCATGCAGCAGCGGGTGGGCCTGGCCCGCGCCCTGGCCATGGATGCCGATATCCTGCTGATGGACGAACCCTTCTCGGCCCTCGACCCGCTGATCCGCCAGGGCCTGCAGGACGAGCTGCTGGAGCTGCAACGCAAGCTGAGCAAGACCATCGTGTTCGTCAGCCACGACCTGGATGAGGCGCTGAAACTGGGCAGCCGTATCGCCATCATGAAAGATGGGCGGATCATCCAGTACAGCAAGCCGGAAGAGATTGTCCTCAACCCGGCGGACGACTATGTGCGCACCTTCGTCGCCCACACCAACCCACTGAACGTGCTCTGCGGGCGCAGCCTGATGCGCACCCTGGACAACTGCAAGCGGGTCAACGGTTCGGTGTGCCTGGACCCGGGTGGTGATTCCTGGCTGGACCTAGCCGACGGCAATACCATCAAGGGCGCACGCAAGAACGGCGCGCAAATGGACTTGCAGAACTGGGCTCCGGGCCAGTCGGTGGAAGGCCTGGATCGCCGCCCGACCCTGGTGGACTCCAACATCGGCATGCGCGACGCCTTGCAGATCCGCTACCAGACCGGCAACAAACTGGTCCTGCACGACAACCAGCAAGTGGTGGGGATCCTCGGTGACAGCGAGCTCTACCACGCCTTACTCGGCAAGAACCTAGGCTGAGGGGCAGACACAAAAACGCCGCGAGCAATCGCGGCGTTTTATTTTAGCGGCTGTGATCGTCGGCAAGCCCGCGCCTACAAAAGCCTTGGGGTTGCCACGACCTTTGTAGGAGCCGGCTTGCCGGCGAAGCGGTGTTTCAGCAAGACCGCGGTGCAGCCATCGCTGGCAAGCCAGCTCCTACAAGAGCCTTGGGGTTGCCACCACCTTTGTAGGAGCCGGCTTGCCGGCGAAGCGATGTTTCAGCAAGACCGCGGTGCAGTCATCGCTGGCAAGCCAGCGCCTATCTTGACTCAGCTATAGACACGGCTAAGGAGCTGCCGATGGCTTTCAAACTGATCGAGCACATCACGGGTGATTTGCTCAGGGGTGAAACCCATCAAGTCGTACTCCTGGCTACCGTTGTGCAGGTAAACCTCGGCGCGGTAGTAGCGCGTGCGCTCTTCCTCGGCGTCGGTGGACTCGCTCGGCGCCGCCAGGTAACCATCCAGGCTCACTTCGTAGACAAAGGGGTTGCCCTCTTCCATCTCGACTCGCACGCCCATGCAACGCTTGGACTTGCCCAGCAGGGTCTGCACATCCAGGCCTTGGGCCCGCAACAGCACCGCCGCCTCTTCGAGGGCCGGGGTGACCTTTTTATCCATAAAACGCTGCACCACCGACTGGGTTGGTTGCAGGTCCAGCTGGGTCAGCCGCTCGCTGAAACCACGACGACCACGGGCCGCCAGTTCCGCCTGCTCCAGCTCGATCTGAGTGTCCTGGCGCATGGCCTTGTGCAAGCCGAACATAAAGCACACCAGCACCACCGAGAACGGCAAGCCGGCCAGCACCACCATGGTTTGCATAGCTTCGAAATTACCGGCAAGCAGCAAGCCGATGGTCACCAGGGTGATGATCACCGACCAGAAAATCCGCAGCCAATGGGGGGCGTCTTCATCGACGTTGCCGCCTTTGCACGAAAGGTTGGCCATCATCACCGCGCCCGAGTCTGCGGGGGTCAGGAACAGCACGAAGCCGACAAAAATCGACACGCCGATGACCACTTTCGACGCTGGGTAATGCTCCAACAACTGGTAGATCGCCATGGACGGCTGTTCCAGCGCCGTCTTGCCCAGCTCCACCGCCCCGTGGTTCATCACCAGGTCCAGGGCCGAGTTACCGAAGATCGACAGCCACGCCAGGGTGAAGCCCAGGGGAATCAGCAACACGCCTGCCACCAGCTCACGCACCGTGCGACCACGGGAAATACGCGCAATGAACATGCCGACGAAAGGAGCCCAGGAAATCCACCAAGCCCAGTAGAACAGGGTCCACAGGCCCAGCCAGCGATCAGACTTTTCGCTGTCGCCTGCATACACATACAAGTCGAAGGTCTTGAGCACCACACCGTTGAGGTAGTCGCCGATGTTCTGCACGAAGCCATTGAGCAGGTGCAGGGTCGGGCCGCACAGCAAGACAAAGATCAACAGGCCGCTGAACAGCACGATGTTCAGGTTGGACAGGCGGCGGATGCCGTTTTCCACACCGGACACCGCCGCGATGGTCGCCACAGTACTCATGACGATGATCACGATCAGCAGGTTGGTGTTGCTATGGGCGATGCCGAACAAGTTTTCCAGGCCGGACGACACCTGCAACGCGCCGATGCCCAGGTTGGTCACCAGGCCCAGCAGGGTCACGAACATGCCGAAACCGTCCACCGCGTGGCCGGCGGCGCCTTTGACCCAGCGCTCCCCCACCAGCGGGTACAACGCCGAACGCAAGGCCAGTGGCTGGTTGTGCCGGTAGGCAAAGTACGCCACCGCCAGCCCCACCAAGGCATATATCGCCCAGCCGTGCAGGCCCCAGTGAAGGAACGTCAGCTGCACCGCCTGGCGCGCCGCCAGGTTGCTGCCGGCCACGCCTTCAGGCGGATTGAAGTAGTGGTCCAAGGGCTCGGAGGCCCCGAAGTACAAGAGCGAAATACCGATCCCCGAGGAGAACAGCATGCCGGCCCAGGCGCCATAGCTGAAATCCGGGGTGTCTTGCTTGGTCCCCAGCTTGAGCTTGCCGTAAGAGGAAAATGCCAGGCCCACCACAAACACCAGGTAAGCGGCGATCACCACCATGTAGTACCAGCCGAAGCTGCGGGACAGCCAGGCCTGGGCGATGCCCAGCAGTCTGCCGGCATCTTTCGGGGCGTAGATCAGAATGGCGGTCAACAGCAGGATCAGCGCGGTAGAGGTGTAGAACACCCAACCGTTGACCCGCACCTTTTCCGGCGGGGTCTTTATAAGAGAGGCAGAACTCATTGCACAGATGCTCCAGGCAGTGCGAGAGAAGGACACAAGGCAACACGGTCCCCGACTAATCGGTTAGTTGGCAGCCGATCGTCGGGTGATATAAAGACACCCCGAAAAAACCCGAAACCGCAGAAACCGCGTTGCGCACCAGCATCGAAGGTTGGGCATGAACCTACCGTTCAACGCCTGGCCCCCGGAGCGTCCTGCCCCATCAACACGTCCGTTCTCTTGCCGGTCAACGCCATGCCACTTGTCGGTTCTGGTTTTTTCAGAGGCCGCTTTTCCGTCGTCTGCGAGCAGGTGAACCCCTCAGGCAGCGACGATTTGTCGCAGAGCTTATTCTTTGTTGATTGAACGTTCAATCAAAACAAAATAGACTGGCCCAGTTGCCGACAGCCGTATTACGTCTGCCGGCGGGCCTAAGGAGAGGTGCAAGATGCCCAAGGTCGGTATGCAACCCATACGCCGCCAGCAATTGATCGAAGCCACACTACAGGCGGTTGATCAGGTCGGAATGGGGGACGCCAGCATTGCGCTGATCGCCCGTTTGGCCGGTGTCTCGAACGGCATCATCAGTCATTACTTTCAGGACAAGAACGGCCTGATCGCCGCCACGATGCGGTACCTGATGAATGTCCTGATAGAGAACGTCACCGCGCGCCGACTGGCGCTGACAGATGACAGCCCACGGGCTCATCTGCAGGTGATTATCGAAGGCAACTTCGACGCCAGCCAGGTCAATGGCCCGGCAATGAAAACCTGGCTGGCCTTCTGGGCCACCAGCATGCACCACCCGTCTTTGCACCGGTTGCAGCGGATCAACGATCACCGCCTGTATTCCAACCTGTGCTGCCAGTTCCGCCGCGTTCTGCCTCTGGATGATGCACGCAACGCAGCCCGGGGCCTGGCCGCCCTGATCGACGGATTGTGGTTGCGTGGCGCGCTGTCGGGAGACGCTTTCGACACGGAGCAGGCGCAGCGAATCGCTTACGAATACATGGATTTCCAATTGGCCAAGCAGGTGAGTTAGAGCCCACATAAACGCTCAACCCCTGAACTGCTGCTGATCGGTGTTGCCAGAACCTTAAGGCTCACCCCAGCGGTCAACGCCAACCACTTATGCACTTGCGAGGACTTTATGGCCCGTTTCGAACTGCAAAAACTCTACATTGACGGCGGCTACAGCGACGCTGGCAGCGATGCCACCTTCGACGCCATCAACCCGGCTAACGGTGAAGTTCTCGCCAAAGTGCAACGTGCCACCCAAGCCGACGTTGAACGCGCCGTGGTCAGCGCCGAAAAAGGCCAGAAAATCTGGGCCGCCATGACCGCCATGGAGCGTTCGCGCATCCTGCGTCGCGCCGTCGAAATCCTGCGTGAGCGCAACGACGAACTGGCCGCTCTGGAAACCCTGGACACCGGCAAGGCGTTCTCCGAAACCAAGTATGTCGACATCGTCACCGGCGCCGACGTGCTGGAATATTACGCAGGCCTGGTGCCCGCCATCGAAGGCGAGCAGATCCCCCTGCGCACCACCTCTTTCGTCTACACCCGTCGCGAGCCTCTGGGCGTCGTAGCTGGTATCGGCGCCTGGAACTACCCGATCCAGATCGCCCTGTGGAAATCCGCGCCAGCCCTGGCTGCCGGTAACGCGATGATCTTCAAGCCCAGCGAAGTCACCTCGCTGACCACCCTGAAACTGGCCGAGATCTACACCGAAGCCGGCGTTCCGGATGGCGTGTTCAACGTTCTCACTGGTAGCGGCCGTGAAGTCGGTACCTGGCTGACCGAGCACCCGCGCATCGAAAAAATCTCCTTCACCGGCGGCACCGACACCGGCAAGAAAGTCATGGCCAGCGCTTCCAGCTCCTCGCTGAAAGACGTGACCATGGAACTGGGCGGCAAGTCCCCGCTGATCATTTTCGACGACGCCGACCTGGATCGCGCCGCCGACACCGCCATGATGGCCAACTTCTACAGCTCGGGTCAGGTCTGCACCAACGGCACTCGTGTGTTCGTACCGAGCCACCTGAAAGCCGCGTTCGAAGCCAAGATCGTTGAACGTGTAGCGCGCATCCGCATCGGCAACCCGGAAGACGAAAACACCAACTTCGGTCCGCTGGTGAGCTTCGCCCACATGGAAAGCGTGCTGGGCTACATCGCCAAGGGCAAGGAAGAAGGCGCCCGCGTACTGTGCGGCGGCGAACGCCTGACCGAAGGCGAATTCGCCAAAGGCGCCTTTGTTGCACCGACCGTATTCACCGACTGCACCGACGAGATGACCATCGTCCGCGAAGAAATATTCGGCCCGGTGATGGCGATCCTGACTTACGAAACCGAAGAAGAAGTCATCCGTCGTGCCAACGACACCGACTTCGGCCTCGCTGCCGGCCTGGTCACCAAAGACCTGAACCGTGCCCACCGCGTGATTCATCAACTCGAAGCCGGTATCTGCTGGATCAACGCCTGGGGCGAATCCGACGCCAAGATGCCAGTCGGCGGCTACAAGCAGTCGGGCGTGGGCCGTGAAAACGGAATCAGCTCGCTGAACAATTTCACCCGCATCAAGTCGGTACAGGTCGAGCTGGGCGATTACGTCTCGGTGTTCTGAGCAGCCGCAAGCAACTAGCGACAAGCTGCAAGCAAAGGCCAAGGCATTTGCTTGCAGCGACCACCCGACTCTCAGAGAGCCTAATCGCTCACTGTTTTTCTCTTGCAGCTTGAAGCGTGAAGCTTGTCGCTGCATCCGGAGGATGCTTCATGGAATACGACTACATCATTGTGGGTGCCGGCTCTGCCGGTAACACCCTGGCGACCCGTCTGACTGAAGACGCCGGCGTCACTGTCCTGCTGCTGGAAGCCGGCGGCCCGGACTACCGTTTCGACTTCCGCACCCAGATGCCGGCGGCCCTGGCGTTCCCGCTGCAAGGCCGTCGCTACAACTGGGCCTACGAAACCGATCCAGAGCCGCACATGAACGGTCGTCGCATGGAATGCGGTCGCGGCAAGGGCCTGGGCGGCTCGTCGCTGATCAACGGCATGTGCTACATCCGCGGCAACGCCATGGACTACGACAACTGGGCCAAGCTGCCAGGTCTTGAAGACTGGGACTACCTCAACTGCCTGCCGTACTTCAGAAAAGCGGAAACCCGTGACATCGGTCCCAACGACTACCACGGTGGCGAAGGCCCGGTCAGCGTGACCACGCCCAAAGCCGGCAACAACCCGCTGTTCCACGCCATGGTCGAAGCCGGCGTGCAGGCCGGTTACCCGCGCACCGAAGACTTGAACGGCTACCAGCAGGAAGGCTTCGGTCCGATGGACCGCACCGTCACCCCTAAAGGTCGTCGCGCCAGCACCGCCCGCGGTTACCTCGACGTGGCCAAGCAGCGTTCGACCCTGACCATCGTCACCCACGCCCTGACCGACAAAGTCCTGTTTGAAGGCAAGCGTGCCGTAGGCGTGCGTTACCTGGTCGGCGCCGCCGAAGAACGCGTGGAAGCCCGCGCGCGCAAGGAAGTGCTGGTGTGCAGCGGTGCAATCGCCTCGCCACAACTGCTGCAACGCTCCGGCGTCGGCCCGGCCAAGCTCCTGGAAAGCCTGGACATCCCGGTGGTCCACGACCTGCCGGGCGTGGGTGAAAACCTGCAGGACCACCTGGAGCTGTACCTGCAATACGCCTGCACCCAGCCAGTCTCGCTGTACCCATCGCTGCTGTGGTGGAACCAGCCGGCCATCGGTGCCGAGTGGCTGTTCAACGGCACCGGTATCGGCGCCAGCAACCAGTTCGAAGCCGGTGGTTTCATCCGTACCCGCGAAGAGTTCGAATGGCCGAACATCCAGTACCACTTCCTGCCGGTGGCGATTAACTACAACGGCAGCAACGGGGTAAAAGAGCACGGCTTCCAGGCGCACATGGGCTCCATGCGTTCGCCGAGCCGTGGCCGCGTGCAGCTCAAGTCCAAGGACCCGCGCCAGCACCCAAGCATCCTCTTCAACTACATGGCCACCGAGCAGGACTGGCAGGAATTCCGCGACGGCATCCGCCTGACCCGGGAAATCATGCAACAGCCAGCGCTGGACCCATACCGTGGCCGCGAAATCAGCCCGGGCATCGAAGTGCAGACCGACGAGCAACTGGATACTTTCATCCGCGAGCACGCCGAAACCGCGTTCCACCCGTCCTGCTCGTGCAAGATGGGCACCGACGAGATGGCCGTGGTCGATGGCGAAGGTCGCGTGCATGGCATGCAAGGTCTGCGCGTCGTGGATGCCTCGATCATGCCGATCATCACCACCGGCAACCTCAACGCACCGACGATCATGATCGCCGAGAAAATCGCCGACAAGATCCGTGGTCGCCAGCCGCTGCCACGCAGCACTGCCGACTACTACGTGGCCGGTGAAGCACCGGTACGTGGCAAGCCGCTGCGTGAAGTGAGCCCGACCGCGCAGTAAGCAACATCGGCGTCGACCGCAAGGGTCGGCGCCGTTTCACCTCGTTGCCCCCGCCTCATTCCCCCGCTTGATCCTGCGCCCTTCAGCGGCCTAATCTAGTCGCCTTCCCCAAAGCTCCTGTAGGAGCCGGCATGCCGGCGATCAAAGCCAGGCAGCCCCCGCGTGTCACAAGGAGGTCCCCGCATGTTCGACTTTCACCCCCAGCTCAAGCAGCGCTTCGCTGCCTTGCGCACGGGCGCCGAATTCTTTTCCCTGCGTTACGTGCGCGAGTCGGGCCAGTACCTCTCGGTGCGCAAGAACGTCGCGGAACCGCCCAGCCTGAGACGCGACGAAGGCGCCATGCTCACCGTGCGTGTGAAGGGTGTCGAAGCCTATGCGGCCACCAACGACCTGTCCCAGACCGGGCTCCAGGCCGCCCTGGAGCGCGCCGAACAGCAAGCCCGGCTAATCGCCGACCACGCCCTGTTGGACCTGCGCCAGCAAGCGGTTTCCAGTGATCGGGCTGATTATTTTTCGCCGAACCTAGAGCAGCCCTTCCCGTCTCTCAGCGAGTGCTACCAACTGCTGGGGGAAGAATCGGCCTCGGTGCCCCGGGACGACCGCCTGGTGAACTGGCAAGTGAGCATTGGCATCACCCACGTCGAGCAGATTTACCTCAACAGCGCCGGCGCTGAGCTGCGCCAGGCCCAGCGCTTTGTCTACCCCGGCCTGGATGTGACCGCCTACGACGGCAATGACAGCCAGACCCGCAGCCTTGGCCGCGAGAACTTCGGCCAGCAGGGCGGCGCCGACGTGATCAGCCGTTGCGGCCTGCAAGGCGCCGCGCCCCACGTGGCCGACCAGGCCCTGCAATTACTGCTGGCGCCCAACACGCCCCAGGGCCCACGGGACCTGCTGCTGATGCCTGACCAGATGATGCTGCAGATCCACGAGTCCATCGGCCACCCCCTGGAACTGGACAGGATCCTCGGCGACGAGCGCAATTACGCTGGCACCAGCTTCGTCAAGACCAGCGACTTCGGCCACCTGCAATACGGCTCCAGCCTGCTCAACGTGACGTTCGACCCGGACATCCCCGAACAGCTCGCCAGCTACGGCCATGACGACGACGGCAGCGCCGCCAGCAAACAATTCCTGATCCGCGAAGGCCTGCTGGTCCGCCCCCTCGGCGGCGCCCTCTCGCAATACCGGGCCGGCCTCGACGGCGTGGCCAACAGCCGCGCCTGCAGCTGGAACCGCCCACCCATCGACCGCATGGCCAACCTCAATATCGAGCCAGGGGACCAGCCCCTGGAGCAACTGATCGGCAACATCGAGCACGGCATCCTGATGTCCACCAACCGTTCCTGGTCCATCGACGACGCACGCAACAAATTCCAGTTCGGCTGCGAATGGGGCCAACTGATCGAAAACGGTGAACTCAAGGGCGTGGTGAAGAACCCCAACTACCGGGGCATCTCCGCGCGTTTCTGGGGCAACCTCAGCGCCGTGGGCGATGCCGGCACCTTCAAGGTCCTGGGCACGCCGAACTGCGGCAAAGGCGAACCGAACCAGGTGATCCGCGTCGGCCATGCCTCGCCAGCCTGCGTGTTCAGCAAGATTGATGTATTCGGAGGAGACGCCTGATGAGCCCGTCCAAAAATCAGGCTACGCACTTCAAAGCCTTGGTCGCCTGGCTGCAGGATGCCCTGCGCGAGCCGGAACAGTTCACCCTGAGCTACGCCGCCGAAGCCTCGGAATTCATCCGCTTCAACCACGCCCAAGTGCGTCAGGCCGGCCAGGTGCAACAGGCCAGCCTGGGCTTCAAGCTGATCGACAACGGCCGCCACGCCGACCTGGACATCACCTTGGCCGGCGATCTTGAGGTCGATCAACAGCGCCTCGCCGAAGGCCTGCAACAACTGCGGGACACCTTGCCCCTGCTGCCCAAGGACCCGTACCTGTTGCTCAATCACAACGCTTGGCAGACCCGCAATGTGCAGGAGCACCCGCTGCCGGGCAGCGAACAGGTGGTGGCCGAAATCGGCCGTGCCGCCGCTGGGCTGGACCTGGTGGGTTTCTACGCCGCCGGCCCCATCAGCCGCGGTTTCGCCAGTTCTTCGGGGGCTTTCGGCTGGCACCAGGCCAACAGCTTCAACTTCGACTTCAGCTTGTTCCACGCGAACGGCGAAGCGGTGAAAGCCAGCTACGCCGGGCATGCCTGGAACAGCGAGGACTTCGCCCGACGCTTCGAGCAGGCGCGCCAGCAACTGGAATTCCTTGGCCGGCCGCTGCGCACCCTGGCCCCGGGGCAGTACCGGGCCTACCTGGCGCCGGCGGCCCTGGAAGAAATCATGGGCATGCTCAGTTGGGGCGGCTTCTCGGCCCAGGCCATTGCCAGCAAACACAGCCCGCTGCAGAAGCTCTATGCCGGCGACGCTCGCCTCAGCCCCCTGGTCTCCCTCGGTGAGCAGGTCAGCGGCTCGTTGAGCCCGGCGTTCTCCGACGAAGGTTATCCGCGCAGTGACCTGGCGCTGATCGCCCAAGGCGCCGCCGGGGATCAACTGATCAACTCCCGCAGCGCCGCCGAGTACGGCCTGACCACCAACGGCGCCGATGCCGGCGAGTCTCCCAGCGCACTGAACATGGCGCCCGGGCAGTTACCGCAGGAAGAGGTTTTGCGGCAACTGGGCACCGGCCTGTACATCAGCAACCTGTGGTACCTGAACTATTCGGACCAGCCAGCGGCGCGCCTGACCGGCATGACCCGCTTCGCCACCTTCTGGGTGGAAGACGGGCAGATCCAGGCACCGGTGAGCACCATGCGCTTCGATGACAGCGTCTACAGTTTGCTCGGCACCCAGCTTGAGGCCCTGACCCGCGAGCGCGAGCTGATTCTGTCCGCCAGCACCTACAGCCAGCGGCAGACCGGCTCTATGGAACTGCCCGGCGCCCTAGTCAGCCGCCTGACCTTGACCTTATGAAATCAGCTGCAAGCAGCGAGCTTGCAGCTTGACGCTGCCTAACCGGTTACTGCCCTGAAGAGGTCCCATGCCCAACCGCCCGGTTCTTGACGCCACCACCACCCGCTGGCTGCCGTGGGTGGTGGCAATCGCCTTTTTCATGCAGTCCCTGGACGGCACCATCCTCAACACCGCGCTGCCAGCCATGGCCCGGGACCTGGCGGAAAACCCGCTGCGCATGCAGGGCGTGATCATTGCCTACATGCTCACCGTGGCCCTGCTGATTCCAGCCTCGGGCTGGATCGCTGATCGCTTCGGCACCAAGCGCATCTTCTTTGGCGCGATCTTGCTGTTCAGCATCGGTTCGCTGCTCTGCGCCCTGTCCAACTCCCTGAGCCTGTTGATCGGCGCCCGGGTGATCCAGGGCCTGGGCGGTGCGCTGATGCTGCCGGTGGGGCGATTGGTGGTGCTGCGTGCCTACCCGCGCTCCGAGCTGGTACGGATCATGGGCTTCATTACCATCCCCGGCTTGCTCGGGCCGCTGCTGGGCCCGACCCTGGGCGGCTGGATGGTGGAGTACCTGAGCTGGCACTGGATCTTCCTGATCAACCTGCCGGTGGGCGCTATTGGTTGCTACGCGGTGTGGCGCTTCATTCCGGACCTGCGCGGCAGTGAACGCACGCGTTTCGACGGCCCGGGCTTCTTGCTGTTCGGCGCGGCGATGGTGCTCATCACCATCGCCATGGAGGGCCTGGGTGAACTGCACCTGCCCCATCTGCGGGTGATGTTGCTGCTGTTCGGCGGCCTGGCGTGCCTGGCGGCGTACTGGCTGCGGGCGGTGCACATCGACAACCCATTGTTCGCCCCGTCGCTGTTCAAGGTACGGACCTTTGCCGTGGGCATTCTCGGCAACCTGTTCGCTCGCTTGGGCAGCGGTGCCCTGCCGTTCCTGGTGCCGCTGCTGCTGCAAGTGGCGCTAGGATATTCGCCGTCCCAGGCAGGCATGAGCATGCTGCCCCTGGCGGCGGCGGCAATGCTGGCCAAGTCGGTGGCGCGGCCACTGATCGAGCGCCTGGGTTATCGCGTGGTGCTGACCGGCAACACCCTGGCCCTGGGTTTGATGCTGGCCTGCATGGGCCTGGTGAGTGAACAGACACCCTACCCGTTGCTGCTGGCCATGCTCGGACTACTGGGGGCGATCAACTCGCTGCAGTTCACGGCCATGAACACCGTGACCCTGATCGACCTCGACGACGCCTCCGCCAGCAGCGGCAACAGCCTGCTCTCGGTGGTCGCGCAACTGTCCCTGAGCCTGGGGGTGGCGTGTGCCGGTGCGCTGCTCGGCGGCTTTACCGCCGAGGTCGGCAACGACGGCGTGGAGACCGTGCTGGGGGCCTTTCAACTGACCTTCCTCACCGTGGGGATCATGGCCATGCTGGCGGCGGGTATCTTCCTCCAGCTCTCCCCCACCGACGGTCGCCGAGCCCGCAAAGTCGAAGAACACATCGAACACTAGCCACACTGTAGGAGCCGGCTTGAAAGCTTGAGGCTTGCAGCGCTGTTGAAACCGCCATCGCTGGCAAGCCAGCTCCTACGTGCGACATAGGCGTGGTGTCGGGTGGCTGCTCGTCCAGAATTTGCAGGTTGAGGGAGCGGGACTGATACACTGCGCGACATTTTGTTTTGCAGGCCCAGTCCCGTGACCACCATTGCCACCGCTTTTAATACTTTGCCCCTGTCAGCCGCCATGCTGGCTAACCTCGAATCACTCGGTTATGCCCAGATGACGCCGATCCAGGCGCAAAGCTTGCCGGTGATTCTCAAGGGCATGGACCTGATCGCCCAGGCCAAGACCGGCAGTGGCAAAACCGCCGCCTTCGGCATCGGCCTGCTGAACCCGATCAACCCGCGCTACTTCGGCTGCCAGGCTCTGGTGATCTGCCCAACCCGCGAGCTGGCCGATCAGGTGGCCAAGGAAATCCGTCGTCTGGCCCGGTCTGAAGACAACATCAAGGTCCTGACCCTGTGCGGCGGCGTGTCCTTCGGCCCGCAGATCGCTTCCCTGGAGCACGGCGCGCACATCATCGTCGGCACCCCGGGGCGTATCCAGCAACACCTGCGCAAGGGTTCGCTGGTGCTTGATGGCCTGAACACGCTGATCCTCGACGAAGCCGACCGCATGCTCGACATGGGTTTCTACGACGCTATCGAAGACATCATCGAGCAGACCCCATCGCGCCGGCAGACCCTGCTGTTCTCCGCCACATACCCAGTGGGCATCAAGCAACTAGCGTCGAAATTCATGCGTGATCCGCAGACGGTAAAAGCCGAAGCGTTCCACGACGACACGCAGATCGAACAGCGTTTCTACGAGATTTCCCCGGAAGAACGCATGAGCGCAGTGACCAAGGTCCTGCACCACTTCCGCCCGGCTTCCTGCGTCGCTTTCTGCTTCACCAAGCAGCAAGTACAGGAAACTGTCGATCACCTGACCTCCAAAGGCATTTCCGCCGTCGGCCTGCACGGCGATCTGGAACAGCGTGACCGCGACCAAGTGCTGGCGATGTTCGCCAACCGCAGCACTTCGGTACTGGTCGCCACCGACGTGGCCGCCCGTGGCCTGGACATCGATGCGCTGGACATGGTGATCAACGTCGAGCTGGCCCGCGATTCGGAAATCCACATTCACCGCGTTGGCCGTACCGGTCGCGCTGGCGAAAAAGGTATCGCGGTCAGCCTCGTCGCACCGTCCGAAGCCCATCGCGCGCAAGCCATCGAACAGCTGCAGAAAGCCCCGCTGAACTGGGATCAGGTCGACAACCTCAAGTCCCAGGGCGGCGCCCCGCTGCAGCCACCGATGAGCACGCTGTGCATCGCTGGCGGGCGCAAGGACAAAGTGCGTCCGGGCGATATTCTCGGTGCACTGACTGGCGACGCCGGCATCCCGGGCGCCCAGGTCGGCAAAATTGCGATCTTCGACTTCCAGTCGTATGTGGCGGTTGAACGCACCGTGGTCATGCAGGCGCTGCAGCGTTTGAACAACGGCAAGATCAAGGGCCGTTCGCTGCGCGTGCGTGTTTTGTAACTGATCTTCCATCCAAAGGAGATCCCCTGTGGGAGCGAGCCGGCTCGCTCCCACAGTTTGTTTTGTCGCGCCCCACCAAGAGGACACCGTTTTGCGTTCTACCGAAGTCGTGATCATTGGCGCTGGCGCCGCAGGCTTGATGTGCGCGCTGACTGCGGCCGGCCGAGGACGCCAGGTGCTATTGCTGGACCACGCCAACAAGGCCGGCAAGAAGATCCTCATGTCCGGCGGCGGCCGCTGCAACTTCACCAACATGTACACCGAGCCGGCCAACTTCCTCTCGCACAACTCGCACTTCTGCAAGTCGGCGCTGGCCCGCTACACCCAGTGGGACTTCATCGGCCTGGTGGCCAAGCACGGCGTGCCTTACCACGAGAAGAAGCTCGGCCAACTGTTCTGCGATAACAAGTCCAGCGACATCCTCGGCATGCTGCTCGACGAGTGCGACCAGGTCGGCGTCGAGCTGCAACTGGATACCTCGATCCAGCAGATCGAGAAGCTGGAGTCTGGCTACCTGCTGCAAACCACCCTCGGCCAGGTGCAGTGCCAGTCCCTGGTGATCGCCACCGGCGGCCTGTCGATCCCGACCCTGGGCGCCACCGGCTTCGGTTATCAGGTGGCCAAGCAGTTCGGCCATGAGTTGCTGCCGACCCGTGCCGGCCTGGTGCCGTTCACCATCACCGACCAGCTCAAGGAATTGTGTGGCGAGCTGTCGGGCACCTCGGTGGACTGCCTGGTGAGCTGTAACGAGCAGAGTTTCCGCGAGAACATCCTGTTCACCCACCGTGGCCTCAGCGGCCCGGCGATCCTGCAGATTTCTTCCTACTGGCAGCCGGGCGACAGCATCGAGATCAACCTGCTGCCCGACCATGACGCCCACGGCTGGCTGCAACAGCAGCAGGCCGAACGGCCCAACAGCGAACTGAAAACCCTGCTTGGGGAAATCTTCACCAAGAAGATGGCCAACTTGCTGGCGGACAACTGGTTCGCCTCCAAGCCAATGAAGCAGTACACCCACGCCGAAATCGCCGAGATCGCCGACAAGCTGGGGCGCTGGACCTTGATCCCTGCGGGCACCGAGGGCTACCGCACCGCCGAAGTGACCCTGGGCGGGGTGGACACGCGGGAAGTTTCGTCCAAGACCATGGAATCCCTGAAAAGCCCGGGGCTGTATTTTGTCGGCGAAGTGCTGGACGTGACCGGGCATCTGGGCGGCTTCAATTTCCAATGGGCCTGGGCCTCGGGCTACGCCGCCGCGCAATACGTGTAAAAGGGTTCGATCAAGGAACAAATTTTGCTGGAGAAGGTGACGGCGCCATTGCATCGCCGTCATAACTCCCTCAATTTAGATCAATCGCTTAGCCGCAGGCCTCTTCCCTTCCATGGCATCGACCTCCTTTCATCAGTCTCTGCGCCGCCTCTGGGCGCTGGATAAATTCAGCTACAGCGTGCGGGTCTTCATCGCCCTGACGGGCAGCATGGCCCTGTGTTGGTACCAGGATGAAATGGCCCTGCTGATCCCGCTGTTCCTGGGAATCATCGCCAGCGCCCTGGCCGAGACCGACGACAGTTGGCAGGGCCGCCTCAATGCCCTGGCCGTGACCCTGGTGTGCTTCAGCGTCGCCGCCCTGTCCGTGGAACTGCTGTTCCCCTACCCGTGGATTTTCGTCATCGCCCTGGCCCTGGCCAGTTTCGGCCTGACCATGCTCGGTGCCCTGGGTGAACGCTACGGCGCCATCGCCTCGGCAACCCTGATCCTCTCGGTCTACACCATGATCGGTGTGGACCAGCGCGGCGGCGCGGTGATCGACTTCTGGCACGAGCCGGTGCTGCTGGTGGCCGGCGCCGCGTGGTATGGCCTGCTCTCCGTACTGTGGCAGGCACTGTTTTCCAATCAGCCGGTGCAGCAGAGCCTGGCCCGGCTGTTCCGTGAGCTGGGTTTCTACCTCAAGCTCAAGTCATCCCTGTTCGAACCGATCCGGCAGCTGGATGTGGAAGCCCGGCGCCTGGAGCTGGCCCAGCAAAACGGCAAGGTGGTGGCGGCCCTCAACGCCGCCAAGGAAATCATCCTGCACCGGGTGGGCAATGGCCGGCCGGGGTCGAAAGTCAGCCGCTACCTGAAGCTGTACTTCCTTGCCCAGGACATCCACGAGCGTGCCAGTTCATCCCACTACCCCTATAACGCCCTGACCGACGCGTTCTTCCACAGCGACGTGCTGTTCCGCTGCCAGCGCTTGTTGCGCCAGCAGGGCAAGGCCTGTCGCGCCCTGGCGGAATCCATCCAACTGCGCCAGCCGTTCGTCTATGACGCCAGCTTTGCCGAAGCCCTGGGTGACCTGCACGCGTCCCTGGAACACTTGCGGATCCAGAGCAACCCGGCCTGGCGCGGACTGCTGCGCTCCCTGCGTGCGCTGGCAGCCAACCTCGGCACCCTCGACCGCCTGCTCAGCGACGCCAGCAACCCCGATGCCCTGGCCGACGCCACCGACAGCAGCCTGCTGGACCGTTCGCCGCGCAACTTCAAGGATGTCTGGACCCGCCTGCGCACCCAACTGACGCCGACCTCGCTGCTGTTCCGCCACGCCTTGCGCCTGCCGCTGGCGCTGACCATCGGCTATGGCATGGTGCACTTGATCCACCCGTCCCAGGGCTACTGGATCATTCTCACCACGCTGTTCGTCTGCCAGCCCAACTACGGTGCCACCCGGCGCAAGCTGGGCCAGCGGATCATCGGCACCGCCATCGGCCTGACCATCGCCTGGGCCCTGTTCGACCTGTTCCCCAGCCCGCTGGTGCAGTCGCTGTTCGCGATTGCCGCCGGCGTGGTGTTCTTTACCAACCGCACCACGCGCTACACCCTGGCCACCGCGGCGATCACCTTGATGGTGCTGTTCTGCTTCAACCAGGTAGGCGACGGTTACGGGCTGTTCCTGCCACGGCTGTTCGATACCTTGCTCGGCAGCCTGATCGCCGGCCTGGCGGTGTTCCTGTTCCTCCCGGACTGGCAGGGACGACGCCTGAACAAGGTGCTGGCCAATACCCTGAGCTGCAACAGCATCTACCTGCGGCAAATCATGCAGCAGTACGCCGCGGGCAAGAGCGACGACCTGGCTTACCGCCTGGCCCGACGCAACGCACACAACGCCGACGCGGCGCTGTCCACCACCCTGGCCAACATGCTCATGGAGCCGGGGCATTTCCGGAAGGAAGCCGACGTGGGTTTCCGCTTCCTGGTGCTGTCCCACACCTTGCTCAGCTACCTGTCGGGATTGGGCGCGCACCGGGAAACCCAGTTGCCGGGGGAAGTCCGGGAGCACCTGATCAATGGCGCCGGGGTCAGCCTGGCGGCGAGCATCGACGAAATCGCCCAGGGCCTGGCCAACAAGACCCCGATCGCCATCCAGAGCGATGCCGAGGAAGCCTTGGCTAACGAGCTGGAGCAGATGCCGGATGAAATCGACGAAGGTCAGCGCCTGGTGCAGACCCAGCTAGCGCTGATCTGCCGACAGCTGGGCCCGTTGCGGACCCTGGCGGCGCATTTGATTAAGGCAGCTTGAGAGCCGCGGCAGGTGCGGCAAGAACTGCGCGAACGGCTCTGGCTTGCCGCTTGCCGCTCAAAGCCTGCCACTCCCCCCTTACATCCCGTGCTGGCGCAGCAGGCGGTCGTAGCTGCCGTCGGCTTTCATGGCGGCGATCTCGCGGTCGAAGCCGGCGACGATCTGCGCATGCTTGGGGTTCTTCAGGCTCACCAGGATATGCAGGCTGTTTTCGCTCAAGGGCTTGGGCAGGAACTCCACTGCATTACGCACGCGCAATGACTCCCGGGCCAGGTAATAGCGGGCCACGTATTCATCTTCCACGGTCAACTTGACCCGGTCGGCCGCCAGCATGCGCACCGCCATGGCAAAGCTGTGCACCGGGACTTTCTGCAACTGCGGGTCGCCATCGAATTCGGGGGAATAGGCATAACCGCGCACCACCGCAATCGGGTATTCGTGCAATTGCTGCAGGTTGTTGTATTCGAGTGCCGTGTCCTTGCGCTTGATAAAGCGCACGCGGTTAAGCAGGTACTCCGCGGAAAACTGCCCCAACTGGGTGCGCGCTTCGTTGTACCAGGCATTCACCAGCACGTCGTAGCGCCCCTCACCCACCCCCAACAGGGCTCGCGCCCACGGTACCTGTTCGAACTCGCTGGCATAGCCGGCCCGGGCCAGGGCCGTGCTGACGATGTCCGTGGCCAACCCGCCATTGACCAGGGTCGCATCGGTGAACGGTGGCCAGGCATCCGCCACCAGACGCAGTTTTTCTCCATGAGCTTGCGGGCCCAGCAACAGCAATCCGATCAAAGCCAAAGCTCGATACCGTCGCAGCATGCTTAAAGATCCTTAGCGGGCGCAGAGCCCGGCGCGTTCCAGCCCACACGACACGGGCCCATGGCCCAATCCAGCAACAGCCAGGCGTTAACCTTAGCTCACCAACACCACCTCACTGGGCCTGGATGCAGATTACACAAAGAATCCAAAGCCCAGCGAGGGAAAGTAATGGCATTTTGACCTAACTCACGGATTGCTCGGCTCCGGCAAGACATCCGCAGGTCAGGCGCTTAGTATTCGTGCAGCTTTTTCAAGGGACATACACATGACAATCGAATGGGTCTGCAAACATCACACCGACTTGGGCAAAGAACAGCTCTACGCAGTGCTGCAGCTGCGTACGGAGGTCTTTGTGGTCGAACAGAAATGCCCCTACCAGGAAGTCGACGGCCAGGATCTGGAAGGCGACACCTGTCACCTGATGGCGTGGCAGGACGACCGGCTACTGGCTTATCTGCGCCTGCTGGACCCGACCTCCCAAGGGGGCGACGTGGTCATCGGCCGCGTGGTGATCGCGGCCGAGGCGCGGGGCCAAGGCCTTGGGCATGAACTGATGGAGCAGGCCCTGAAGCAGGCGGAAAAGCATTGGCCGCAGACGCCGATCTACCTTTCGGCGCAGGCACATTTGCAAGGCTATTACGGGCGCTACGGTTTCACCGTGGCCAGCGAACCCTACCTCGAAGATGGCATTCCCCATATCGGCATGCGCCGGGCCTGAGGCCCGGCTCCGGCCAGCGGCGAATCAGGGGTAGCCGAGCACACTCTTGATCTGCCGCAGATTGGGCTCGATCCAGCCTTTGTCGATCGCCCCCCAACTGTGGATACGGTAGCGCCCAGCATGATTGCGCCCGCCGTCCTGCTGCTCGAACTCGCAGAGGATGTCCAGATCGGCCAGGGCAGCGATGGTGTCCTGGGCCGTGCGCCGGGGCATGCCGGTGACTTCGGTCAAGGCCGGCACGTTGCTGGCCAGGCCGCTGTCGATCAAATAGGCCACGTACAAGCGGCGGTAAAAACTGCTCTTGGTCTTGCTGACATCCATCGCCTACTCCTTGCTTTGCAGGTCACGCCAGGTCAGATAAACCCGCAGGTCGAATTCCAGCTGGTGGTAGCCCGGCAGCATGTGCTCGCAGAGCTTGTAGAACGCTTTGTTGTGGTCGCTTTCCTTGAAGTGGGCCAATTCGTGCACCACGATCATGCGCAAGAATTCCGGCGCCGCCTCCTTGAACAACGACGCGATGCGGATCTCTTTCTTGGACTTGAGCTTGCCCCCCTGAACCCGCGACACCGTGGTGTGCAGACCCAAGGCGCGGTGGGTCAGGTCCAGGCGGTTGTCGAACAGCACCTTATCGATGGGCGGCGCGTTGCGCAGGTATTCCTGCTTCAGCTCCAAGGCGTAGCCGTACAGCGCCTTGTCGCTCTGCACCGAATGCCGTTCGGGGTAACGCTGGTTCAGGTAATCGCCCAAGCGCCCCTGGGCAATCAGCTGTTGAACTTGCTCTTGCAAGGCGGCCGGGTAGGCCTGGAGGTATTTCAGCGCGGTCATGGGGGCGGTAACGCAATCACGAAAGTGCGCCAGTGTAGCGAATTCAAGCCTGCAGCGCGCTCCAGTCAAAGGGCTGGGCAAAGCCACTGGCATCGCTGGCGATCAGGGGGCGGGCCACCAGGAAGCCCTGTACATACTCACAACCGTGGGCCTGCAGCCATTGGTACTGCTCAATGGTTTCCACCCCCTCGGCAATCACCAGCAGGCCGAACTCTTTACTCAGTTCGATGACGCTGCGGGCCACCGCCGCGTCCCGTGGCGAATCCAGCAGACGGGCGATCAAGTGCCGGTCGAGCTTGAGGGTGTCGAGCTCCAAATCCCGCAGATGCGCCAGGGAACAGTTGCCCGAACCGAAGTCGTCCAGGGCCACCCGCACCCCCAGCTCACGCAGCAAGCGCAGTTGCTTGCGGGTGTCGTCGAGGTTCTGGGTCAAGGCTTCTTCGGTGACCTCGACTTCCAACTGCTGGGGCTGCAACCCGTGCTGCTCCAGGACCTGCCTCAATTCCGCGACCAGGTTCGGCATGGCGAACTGGGTGGCACTGAGGCTGACCCCAAGCACCAGATCGCTGCTGAACACCGACTCCCAGGCCTGGCGCTGGGCAGCGCCCTGCTGATAGATCCAGCTACCCAGGCGGCTGATCAGTCGCGCCTCTTCCAGCAACGGCAGGAACAGCCCCGGCGGCACATCGCCCACACTCGGGTGACGCCAGCGCAGCAACGCCTCGAAGCCCCGCAGACGACCGTCGGCGACGGCCACCTGGGGTTGGTAGACCAGGTTGAATTCTTTGCGCTTCACCGCGCTGCGCACACTCTCTTCAAGCATCAACCGCGAGCGCGCGCGGCCGTTCATTTCCTGGTCGTAATAGCGGTACTGCTGGCGACCGGCGCGCTTGGCTTCGTACATGGCGATATCCGCCGCGCGCATCAGGCCCTCAAGGTTGGAGCCGCAATCCGGGTAGATGGCGATGCCGATGCTCATGCCCATGGTCACTTCCAGGCCATCCAGCTGCTGGCAGATCGAGACCCGTTCGATCAGGCGTTCGGCCACCTTCGCCGCCTGCTCGGGGAACTCCAGCTCCAGCAAGGCGGTGAACTCATCCCCGCCCATACGTGCCAGGACATCGAATGAATGCAGGCAATCCTTCAACTGCTCCGAGACCCAGCGCAGCACCCGATCACCGGCATCGTGCCCCAGGCAATCATTGATCCGCTTGAAACCGTCGAGGTCGAGGTAGAGCAGCACCAGGGACTTTTCCGAACGCTCGCTGCGCAACAGGATGCTTTCCACCGTCTGGTAGAAGCCCCGGCGGTTGAGCAAGCCGGTCAGAGGATCGGTGACCGCTTGATACTCCAACTGCTGGTGCAGGTGCCGCACCTCGGACATGTCCAGCAGGGTAACCACCATCGCCTGCTGCTCCTTGGGCAGCGCGGCACAAGACAACGCCACCGCGACCTGCTGCCCCGGCGCGGTACGCAACAGGGCGTCGTGCAGGCGATAGGTCTCGCCCTTGCGGTAGCTGGCGTACAACTCGGAATCGGCCCAGTTCGGCAGGTGGGGCTTTTGCAGGAAATCCAGGAAGGGCGCGCCTTGCAGCTCCTTGGCCTGGGCATTGAGCAAGCGCGAGACCGCCGGATTGGCGAAGCGGATCAACCCTTCTTCGTCCACCACCAGGATGCCCTCGGCGGCGTTGTTCAAGACCGAAGCGTTGAACGCCCGGGCCGCTTCCAGGTCATGGCTCAGGCGCTGCAGGGCCCGGCGATTGCGCTGATGCTCCAGCAGGGCCTGGACCTTGGGCTTGAGGATCTGCGGGTCGAAAGGTTTGAACAGGTAATCCACGGCACCGCTGGCGTAGCCCTTGATCACGGCGTCCTGGGACTGTTCGTTGGCGGTGAGGAAAATGATCGGGGTCAGGCGTGTACGCTGGCTGCCACGCATCAGACGCGCGACTTCAAAGCCGTCCATGCCGGGCATCTGCACATCCAGCAAGACCAGGTCGACTTCATGCCGCAGCAATAACTCCAGGGCTTCGATACCCGACACAGCCGTCATGACTTGCCAGTCCTGGCGCTGCAGCAGGGCACGCATGCTGATGAGGTTTTCCGGGTAATCGTCGACGATCAAAAGAACTGAGCTGCCGTCATTGGGCGTCGGTTGCACGCATTCCATGCTGCTTCTCTTGTCTGTATGAGGGCTCTGGTGGGGATAACCGCACGAAAACTGAGTCTTCACTCTAGACCCGGATCCAGAAAAGCAGAAGCTGTCATGAAGCCATCATTTAGCCAAAGTCCATGGCTCCCGACTAACGGTCAGTCCGCAAGCCCAACAAATACAGCGAAGGTGGCTTTTTGACATTTGCTTGACGTCAAGCGTCCGCCGTACGGCGCTCGCCAAGGCTTGCATCTACGTTATAAAGGCGCCTTCAAATGCTCAGACTAGAGCCTTCGCCGACCCGTAATTGTGGAAGCTGTAACTATGATCGACCTGGCAACCTGGAACCTCAGCGTTCCCGTCGGCTCCCCGCCGGCCACCATCGACACCCCAAAACTGGTCAGCGGCTTCAAGAATCAATATTTCCATTCCAACACCGGCACTCTGTTCTTTTGGTCACCGGTCACCGGTTCAAAAACAGAGAACGCCATCTATCCGCGCACCGAATTGCGGGAAACCTACTCCAACGGCACCCTGCGCAACTGGACCTACCCCGAAGCCGACAACCTGCTGTACGCCACCCTCGCGGTCAACAAGGTGCCGTCATCGGGCAAGATCGTCATCGGCCAGATTCATGCCTACAACAGCACCAAGCCGCTGGTGAAGGTGGAGTACCAGTACAAAACCAGCAAAGCCGCCGGCAACATCGTAGTAAAGGTGCGCCTGCGCCCGGACGATGCCGAGGGTCGGGTGATCACCATCGCCGAGAACGTGAAACTGGATCGGGATTTCTCCTACCTGATCCACCTGAGCCCCGGCGGCGCCTTGAGCGTCAGCGCCGCTGGCAATCAGTGGGATACCAAGATCAGCGCCACCTGGCGTAACAAGCCGCTGTATTTCAAGGCCGGCGTGTATGTCCAGGACAACGAGGGCAAGACCAGCGAAGGCGGTCAAGTGACCTTCAGCAAGCTGGACATCGACCACAACAAAACCTGACGTCTGTTGCAGGAGCCGGCTTGCCGGCGAATCGCCCTCCCCCGACACACAATCCACAGGCACAAAAAAGCCCGCATCGCTGCGGGCTTTTTCATTCAACGCTAGGGCTTAGTTGACCTTGGCGTTCAGCTCACCCTTGAGGTAACGCTGGAACATCGCTTCCAGGGAGATCGGTTTGATCTTCGAAGCGTTGCCTGCGGTACCGAAGGCTTCGTAACGGGCGATGCACACGTCACGCATGGCCGTCACGGTGGCACCGAAGAACTTGCGCGGGTCGAACTCGCTCGGGTTGGTGGCCATCAGGCGGCGCATGGCACCGGTGGACGCCAGGCGCAGGTCGGTGTCGATGTTGACCTTACGCACGCCGTACTTGATGCCTTCAACGATTTCTTCAACCGGCACGCCGTAGGTTTCTTTGATGTCGCCGCCGTACTGGTTGATGATCGCCAGCCACTCTTGTGGAACCGACGAAGAGCCGTGCATCACCAGGTGAGTGTTAGGGATGCGCTTGTGGATTTCCTTGATGCGGTCGATGGCCAGCACGTCGCCGGTAGGCGGCTTGGTGAACTTGTAAGCACCGTGGCTGGTACCGATGGCGATAGCCAGGGCGTCGACCTGGGTCTTCTTGACGAAGTCCGCAGCCTCTTCCGGGTCGGTCAGCATCTGGCTGTGGTCGAGCACGCCTTCAGCGCCAATGCCGTCTTCTTCACCGGCCATGCCGGTTTCCAGGGAACCCAGGCAGCCCAGCTCGCCTTCAACCGACACGCCGCAGGCGTGGGCCATGGCTACGGTCTGTTGGGTGACGCGCACGTTGTATTCGTAATCGGTTGGGGTCTTGCCGTCTTCGCCCAGGGAGCCGTCCATCATGACCGAGGAGAAGCCCAGCTGGATCGAGCGCTGGCAAACGTCAGGGCTGGTGCCGTGGTCCTGGTGCATGCACACCGGGATATGCGGGAATTCTTCGATGGCGGCCAGGATCAGGTGACGCAGGAACGGGGCACCGGCGTATTTGCGAGCACCGGCGGAAGCCTGGACGATCACCGGGGAGTCAGTCTTGTCAGCCGCTTCCATGATGGCGCGCATCTGCTCAAGGTTGTTGACGTTGAAAGCTGGAACGCCGTAGCCGAATTCGGCTGCGTGGTCCAACATCTGGCGCATGCTGATGAGTGCCATTGTGTGTGTCTCTCCCGGTCGAGGGTCGTTAATCGTGCAAGCCTGCCGGAGCGGCGGCTGCTATTCAAGTGATTGCGGATCGGGGGTCAGCCCGCTCCGTTTGATTCGGTAAAGCTCATTCCATACAGCCTTGTAGGAGCCGACTTACCGGCGAAAGGACCACTAGGCCTCTACAGGTCCCTGAAGCCGCTTTCACTGGCCAACCAGTTCCTACGGGGCTTTGCAGCCGCGGCCGATCAAATCGTTGGTGGCGACCCAGTAAACCAGGCCTTCATCACCCTTTATGTGAAACGCCAGCATGTCATCGCTGTACAACGAACCCGATGCACCCGGCTCCAGCTTCAAGCGACGCACCTGATCGGCACCACCCAGACGCACCTCGACTTCTTCGCGACGGCTATCGGTGTAGCGCCACACCACTTGTGCCTGGCTATCGCACACCCAGGTGGTCCAAGGGTCGGTCGGTGACGACTGGAACAGGTTCAGGTTGGCGCAACCTGCAAGCAAACCCAGCATCGCCAGGGCGATCAAGCCTTTCATCGGTGTTCCTCGGTCGACGGCACGCGGCCGTCGACACTGCGCGTTATCGAATCTGACCCGTCAAGGGCAACCCTGTTCCCGAGCCTTTGACGGTGTCTCGTATTTGTCCAGGCCATCGGGGCCCAGACGCTTGTTGATCACCGGAGCGGTCTCGGCCTGCCAATCAGCCTGGTAGCAGCCCTCCTCCGGCGGCTTTGCCTCGGCGTCCGGGCCAACTTGCGGGGCACTGCTGCATCCCGCCAATAGCGCCGCAACGATCAGCAACGGCAATGTCGTCTTGACCATATGAACACTCCTTTGCCTGGCCAACGGGTCCGTCAGGCCTTGGCCCGCGCTTCCAGAACTTCAACCGCCGGCAGCACCTTGCCTTCGACGAATTCCAGGAACGCGCCACCACCGGTGGAAATGTAGGAGATCTGCTGGGCAACGCCATATTTGTCGATGGCTGCCAGGGTGTCGCCGCCGCCAGCGATGGAGAACGCCGCGCTGTCAGCAATAGCCTGGGCCAGGACCTTGGTGCCGTTGCCGAACTGGTCGAATTCAAACACGCCGACCGGGCCGTTCCAGAGGATGGTCTTGGAGGTCTTCAGCAGTTCAGCGAAGTGCGCGGCGGTCTGCGGGCCGATGTCCAGGATCATGTCGTCAGCCGCGACGTCAGCGATCAGCTTGACGGTGGCTTCGGCGCTTTCAGCGAATTCCTTGGCCACGACCACGTCCACCGGCAGCGGCACGCTGACCTTGGCAGCGATGGCGCGGGCGGTGTCCAGCAGGTCCGGCTCGTACAGCGACTTGCCCACCGGGTGGCCGGCAGCGGCCAGGAAGGTGTTGGCAATACCGCCGCCGACGATCAGTTGGTCGCAGATCTGGCTCAGGCTGTTGAGTACGTCGAGCTTGGTGGACACCTTGGAACCGGCGACGATTGCCGCCATTGGCTGGGCCGGAGCGCCGAGGGCCTTGCCCAGTGCGTCCAGTTCAGCAGCCAGCAATGGGCCGGCCGCCGCGACCTTGGCGAACTTGGCCACGCCGTGGGTCGAACCCTCGGCACGGTGGGCGGTGCCGAAGGCGTCCATCACGAACACGTCGCACAGCGCTGCGTATTGCTGGGCCAGTTCGTCGGCGTTCTTTTTCTCGCCCTTGTTGAAGCGCACGTTTTCGAACAGCACGATGTCGCCGCCTTGACGTCAACGCCGCCCAGGTAATCGGACACCAGCGGCACGTCGCGGCCCAGGGCCTTGCTCAGGTAAGCGGCGACAGGCGCCAGGCTGTTCTCGGCCGAGAACTCGCCTTCGGTCGGACGGCCAAGGTGCGAGCAGACCATCACGGCCGCACCTTTTTCCAGGGCCAGCTTGATGGTCGGCAGCGAAGCCAGGATTCGCGCATCGCTGGTGACAACACCGTCCTTGACTGGGACGTTGAGGTCTTCGCGGATCAGTACGCGCTTACCTTGCAGATCGAGGTCGGTCATCTTCAACACGGTCATGGGTCGCAATTCCTGGGTTACTGAATTTTAGAGACTGGGAGTGGAGCAGCGGCATGCAGATAGTGCTCTGCAACATCCAGCATTCGGTTGGCAAACCCCCATTCGTTGTCGAACCAAGCCAGGATGTTCACCAGCCGAGGGCCGGAAACACGGGTCTGACTGGCATCGACGATCGCCGAATGTGGGTCATGGTTGAAATCACAGCTGGCGTGGGGCAACTCGGTGTACGCCAACAAGCCCTTGAGCGGGCCGCTGGTAGCGGCCTCGCGCAGGATCCGGTTGACCTCGCCGGCGTCGGTATCGCTCACGGTCTGCATCGTGATGTCGAGGCACGACACGTTGACCGTCGGCACGCGCACAGCTTTGGCCTGAATTCGCCCGGCAAGTTCCGGCAACAGCCGTTCGATACCGCGCGCCAGACCGGTGGACACCGGAATCACCGACTGGAATGCCGAACGGGTGCGGCGCAGGTCTTCGTGGTGATAGGCGTCAATCACCGGCTGATCGTTCATGGCCGAGTGAATCGTCGTGATCGACACGTATTCCAGGCCAATGGCCTGGTCCAGCAGGCGCAACAACGGCACGCCGCAGTTGGTGGTGCAGGACGCGTTGGACACCAGCAGCTCGGCGCCGGTCAGGCAATCCTGGTTCACCCCGTAGACGATGGTGGCGTCGACATCCGCCTCGCTGGCCATCGGCTGGGAGAACAGCACGCGCGGCGCGCCGGCGTCGAGGAAACGCTGGCCGTCTTCGCGGGTGTTGTAGGCACCGGAGCATTCCAGCACCAGATCGACGCCCAGGGACGCCCAATCGATGCCTTCGGGGGTGGCACTGCGCAGGACCTTCACGCAGTTGCCATTGATATGCAGACAATCGCCATCGACCTTCACCTCACCGGGAAACCGCCCGTGAGTGGAGTCGAAGCGTGTCAGGTACTCGATGCTGGCCAGGTCAGCCAGATCGTTGATGGCGACAATCTCGAACCCGGCCGCAGCCCCCCGCTCGAACAGAGCACGCAAGACGCAACGACCAATCCGGCCGTAGCCGTTGAGTGCAACTTTGTAGGGACGCGGTTGAGGCATGGGGTTCTCGATCAGGCACAGGCAGACGAACTTGTTATATGCACCCCCAATTTGTAGGAGCTGGCTTGCCAGCGATCAGCGGTGCGTCAGGCGTACCGCGAATCGCTGGCAAGCCAGCTCCTACAGGGGATCGCGGTGGTGTTGGCCACCGCGTGCTTTTTAGTCTTCCAGCAGCTCTTCAGCCTGACCCAGGATGTTGTCCAGGGTGAAACCGAATTCTTCGAACAACGCCGGCGCCGGGGCCGACTCGCCGTAGGTGGTCATGCCAATCACGCGGCCTTCCAGGCCCACGTATTTGTACCAGTAGTCGGCATGAGCGGCTTCGATGGCGATACGGGCGCTGACTTGCAACGGCAGGACCGATTGCTTGTAGCCGGCGTCCTGGGCGTCGAACACGCTGGTGCAAGGCATGGAAACCACGCGCACCTTGCGGCCTTGCTCGGTCAGCTTGTCGAAGGCTTGCACCGCCAGGCCCACTTCCGAACCGGTGGCAATCAGGATCAGCTCAGGCTCGCCTGCGCAGTCCTTGAGCACGTAACCACCACGGCTGATGTCGGCGATTTGCCCGGCATCACGGGTTTGGTGCTGAAGGTTCTGGCGGGAGAAGATCAGCGCCGATGGGCCGTCCTTGCGTTCCAGGGCGTATTTCCAGCTCACGGCCGACTCAACGGCATCGGCTGGGCGCCAGGTGTCGAGGTTCGGGGTGCAGCGCAGACTGGCGATCTGCTCGATCGGCTGGTGAGTCGGGCCGTCTTCGCCCAGGCCGATGGAGTCGTGGGTGTAGACGTGGATCACCCGTTGTTTCATCAGGGCCGACATGCGCACCGCATTGCGGGCGTATTCCATGAACATCAGGAAGGTCGCGCCGTAAGGCACCAGGCCACCGTGCAGGGCCACACCGTTCATGATGGCGGTCATGCCGAACTCGCGCACGCCGTAGTACATGTAGTTGCCGCTGGCGTCTTCAGCGCTGACGCCTTTGCAACCTTTCCACAGGGTCAGGTTGGAACCGGCCAGGTCAGCCGAACCGCCGAGGAACTCAGGCAGCAATGGACCGAAGGCGTTCAGGGTGTTCTGGCTGGCTTTACGGCTGGCGATGGTTTCGCCCTTGGCCGCGACTTCAGCGATGTAGGCGTTGGCCTTTTCGGCGAAGTCCGCTGGCAGATCACCGCTCAGGCGACGTACCAGTTCGTTGGCTTCGCTTGGGAAGGCTGCGGAATAGGCCGCAAAACGCTGGTCCCATTCGGCTTCTGCGGCGCGACCGGCTTCCTTGGCGTCCCACTCGGCATAAATGTCGGCCGGGATTTCAAAAGGACCGTGCTCCCACTTCAGCGCAGCGCGGGTCAGGGCGATTTCCTCGGCACCCAGTGGCGCGCCGTGGCAGTCTTCCTTGCCTTGCTTGTTCGGCGAACCGAAGCCGATGGTGGTCTTGCAGCAGATCAGGGTCGGCAGCGGGCTTTTGCGCGCGGTGTCGATTGCGGTCTTGATCTCTTCCGGGTCGTGACCGTCGACGTTGCGGATCACTTGCCAGTTGTAGGCTTCGAAACGCTTCGGCGTGTCATCGGTGAACCAGCCTTCGACTTCGCCGTCGATGGAGATGCCGTTGTCATCGTAGAACGCGATCAGTTTGCCCAGGCCCAGAGTGCCGGCCAGGGACGCCACTTCGTGGGAAATGCCTTCCATCATGCAGCCATCACCCAGGAACACGTAGGTGTGGTGGTCGACGATGTCGTGGCCAGGGCGGTTGAACTGGGCCGCCAGGACTTTTTCCGCCAGGGCGAAGCCCACGGCATTGGCCAGGCCCTGACCCAGTGGGCCAGTGGTGGTTTCAACACCTGGGGTGTAGCCGAACTCCGGGTGACCCGGGGTGCGGCTGTGCAGTTGGCGGAAGTTTTTCAGGTCATCGATCGACAGGTCGTAGCCGGTCAGGTGCAGCAACGAGTAAATCAACATCGAGCCGTGACCGTTGGACAGCACGAAGCGGTCACGGTCGGCGAAGGATGGATTGGTCGGGTTGTGCTTCAGGTAGTCACGCCAAAGTACTTCGGCGATATCCGCCATACCCATAGGGGCACCGGGATGGCCGCTGTTGGCTTTTTGCACGGCATCCATGCTGAGGGCACGAATGGCGTTGGCACGCTCACGACGGCTGGGCATCGCTGATCTCCTGGGGGATTGAATAAAACGAAACGGAAAAAAGGCGTGCATTTTCCCTCAGCGATAGGCCGGGGGCAATGACAGATAGTCACTCAGACGTGTTTTTCCTATGGATAAGGGGGCAATCGCCTGGTGAAACCTTTCCGCGGTTCGTCTGTTAGAGACCAGGCCCCCGGGCAAGTGCCATTTATCTCCCAATATCAAAACTTTTTGATATTGGTCTTGCGGGGTTTTGGACGCGTCACTAGACTGCTGCCCCTATGAACCTGAGCCTGCCGTCCATCGGCCACGACGACTGCGACGAACTGGCGACCTTGTGCAAGGCCGGCGGCGACCCGTTGCGACTCAATGTGCTGCGGGCGCTGACCAATGATTCATTCGGCGTACTGGAACTGGCGCAGATTTTTGCCATTGGCCAGTCGGGCATGAGTCATCACCTCAAGGTCCTGGCCCAGGCCGGCCTGGTGGCGACCCGCCGGGAAGGCAACGCGATTTTTTACCGCCGCGCCCTGCCCCACACCGAGCACTTGGGTGGCCGCCTGCATGCGGCGCTGCTCGAAGAGGTCGATCAGTTGGCCTTGCCCAGTGACGTACAGGGGCGTATCGGCTTGGTGCACCGGCAACGGGCCGCAGCCAGCCAGGACTTTTTTTCACGGGTGGCGGAGAAATTTCGTGCCCAGCAGGACCTGATCGCAGGACTGCCCCAGTACCGCGACAGTGTGCTCGCGCTGCTGGATAAGCTGAGTTTCAGTGACGAGGCCACGGCCATTGAAGTCGGCCCCGGCGATGGCGCCTTCCTACCGGACCTGGCCCGCCGCTTCAGCCAGGTCACGGCGCTGGACAACAGCCCGGCGATGCTGGAGCTGGCCAGTCAGTTGTGCGAGCGCGAGGCGCTGACTAATGTCCGCCTGCAACTGGCCGATGCATTGAACGGCACGCCACACCGGGCCGACTGCGTGGTACTGAATATGGTCCTGCACCATTTCGCCGCACCCGCCGACGCCCTCAGGCACATGGCAGATTTGCTGCAACCAGGCGGAAGCCTGTTAGTGACAGACCTGTGCAGCCATAACCAGAGCTGGGCCAAAGAGGCCTGTGGTGATCTCTGGCTGGGGTTTGAACAGGATGATTTGGCCCGCTGGGCCGCCGCTGCGGGACTGACTCCCGGGGAAAGCCTCTATGTGGGCTTACGTAATGGTTTCCAGATCCAGGTCCGCCACTTTCAGCGACCGACTGGCGACACTCACCATCGGTAAATTTAGGAAACCGTCGAGATGAGCGAATACTCCC
Source organism: Pseudomonas morbosilactucae (assembly GCF_023241665.1). Taxonomy (NCBI): domain Bacteria; kingdom Pseudomonadati; phylum Pseudomonadota; class Gammaproteobacteria; order Pseudomonadales; family Pseudomonadaceae; genus Pseudomonas; species Pseudomonas morbosilactucae. Next base: position 42,512 of record NZ_JALQCX010000055.1, read on the forward strand.
TTTTCACCTCCGAGTCCGTGTCTGAAGGGCATCCGGATAAAATCGCTGACCAGATTTCCGATGCCGTGCTGGACGCCATCATTGCCCAGGACAAACACGCTCGCGTAGCGGTTGAAACCCTGGTCAAGACCGGCGTTGCCATCGTTGCCGGCGAAGTCACCACCAGCGCCTGGGTCGACCTGGAACAGATCGTTCGCGACGTGATCTGCGACATCGGCTACACCAGCTCCGACGTCGGCTTCGACGGCGCGACCTGCGGCGTGATGAACATCATTGGCAAGCAGTCCCCTGACATCAACCAAGGTGTCGACCGTGCCAAACCTGAAGATCAGGGCGCCGGCGACCAGGGCCTGATGTTCGGCTACGCCAGCAACGAAACCGCAGAACTGATGCCAGCACCGATCGCGTTCTCGCACCAACTGGTGCATCGCCAGGCCGAAGCCCGCAAATCGGGCCTGCTGCCTTGGCTGCGTCCGGACGCCAAATCCCAGGTCACCTGCCGCTATGAAAACGGCATCGTGGTCGGCATCGACGCGGTGGTGCTGTCGACCCAGCACAACCCGGAAGTGTCCTACAACGACCTGCGCGAAGGCGTGATGGAACTGATCGTCAAGCACGTGCTGCCGGCTGAACTGCTGCACAAAGACACCCAGTTCCACATCAACCCGACCGGCCAGTTCATCATCGGTGGCCCAGTGGGCGACTGCGGCCTGACCGGCCGCAAGATCATCGTCGACAGCTACGGCGGCATGGCCCGTCACGGCGGTGGTGCGTTCTCCGGCAAGGATCCATCCAAGGTTGACCGTTCCGCCGCCTACGCCGGTCGCTACGTGGCCAAGAACATTGTTGCCGCCGGCCTGGCCGAGCGTTGCGAGATCCAGGTGTCCTACGCCATCGGCGTGGCCCAGCCTACGTCGATCTCCCTGAACACCTTCGGCACCGGCAAAATCAGCGACGACAAGATCGTCAAGCTGGTTCGCGAGCACTTCGACCTGCGTCCTTACGCGATCACCACCATGCTCGACCTGCTGCACCCGATGTATCAGGAAACCGCCGCCTACGGTCACTTCGGCCGCGCGCCACAAACCAAGACCGTGGGTGACGACACCTTCACCACCTTCACTTGGGAAAAAACCGATCGCGCCGACGCCCTGCGCGCCGCTGCCGGCTTCTAAGCAACACCCAGCAACACCCAAAGCCCCGCCCGGCTGGTCCGGCGGGGCTTTTTTGTGGCCGAAGGTTTCACTCTCCAGCCCCCTGCACCCCGAATCCACGCCCCAACGCCAACACAAAAAGGGCCGCGACCAGCCTGGGCAACACCCTGCAAACAAACGACGGCCTCCACCCCCGGCCCCCTGCCTACCCTTTAAAGCATGACCCACCCGAGCAAGGACGCTCCCCATGCTGCCAAGAATCCCAGCCTTTGTGCTCCTGGCCCTGAGCCTTATCAGCCTATCCGCCCAGGCACATTGCCCGGTCGGGTCCGCCACCCAGGCCGCCGCTGAAATCGCGCCCCTGCAACAACAACTTGAGCGCTGGGACGACAGCTACCATCGCCTGGGCCGCTCGGACGTCGCCGATGAACTCTACGACCAGGCACGCGCAAGGCTGGCGGCGTTGCGCGCCTGCGCTGCCCAGTCACCGACACCAGAGGACCAGCCACTGCGCAGCGCTGCCGGCAGCATCGCTCACCCGATCGCCCACACCGGCGTGGAAAAACTCCACGACGCCCACGCCGTGCAACACTGGCTAAGCAGCCGCCAGGAGGTCTGGGCACAACCGAAGATCGACGGCGTGGCGGTGACCCTGGTCTATCGCCAAGGCCGCTTTCACCAAGTACTGAGCCGTGGCGACGGCCTGCACGGCCATGACTGGACCGCCGCGGCCCGACACATCGACGCCATCCCCAAACAACTGCCACAACCCGTCGACCTGCTGCTCCAGGGCGAGTTGTATTGGCGCTTGCAGGATCACGTCCAGGCCAAGGCCGGCAGCCTGAATGCCCGCAGCCAGGTGGCCGGACTGATGGCGCGCAAGCACCTGTCAGCCGCGGACGCCGTGCGGATCGGTCTGTTTGTCTGGGACTGGCCTCAAGGCCCGAACACCCTGCCCGAACGCCTGGCCGGGCTACAGGCCCTGGGGTTTGCCGAAGGCCGCGACTACAGCCGGCCAGTCGCCCGCTTCGCCGATGCCCAGCACTGGCGCGACCATTGGTATCGCTCGCCCCTGCCCTTCGCCACCGACGGCATCATCCTGCGCCAGAGTCGGCGCCCGGAAGCCCAACACTGGCAAGCCAAGGCGCCGCACTGGATCGTCGCCTGGAAATACCCCTTCACCCAGGCCCTGGCCCTTGTGCGCGACGTGCACTTCAAGATCGGGCGCACCGGGCGCATCACCCCCATGCTGGAACTGGAACCGGTCACCCTCGATGATCGCCAAGTGCGCCGGGTCAGCCTCGGTTCGCTGAAGCGCTGGCAGGCGCTGGATATCCGCCCCGGCGACCAGGTTGCAATCAGCCTGGCCGGCCTGACCATTCCGCGCCTGGAACGCCTGGTGCTCAAGGCCCAGGTTAGACCGCCCGTCAACGCCCCCGACCCCTCGGCGTTTCATCTATTGAGTTGCTGGGAGCCGGTGCCCGGTTGCCAAAGCCAATTTCTCGCTCGGCTGACCTGGCTCAGTGGCCCCAAGGCCCTGAACATGCCCAATATCAGTCGCCAGACCTGGCAGACCCTGGTTGAAACAGGACGAATCAAAGGCTTGCTCGATTGGCTGACCCTTGAAGCCACGGAGCTTGCTAACATTGCCGGCTTCGGTGAACGCAGCAGTGCGCGCCTGCTCAACAGCCTGCACAACGCCAGACGGCAACCGTTCGAACGCTGGTTACAGGCCCTCGGCCTGCCGCCCAGCGGCAACGCCAATCTGGCGGGCCCCTGGCAGAGGCTGGCGAGCAGAAACACCGAACAGTGGCAAGCCGAAGCCGGGATCGGCCACGGACGAGCCGCCCAATTGAGTGCTTTTTTTCGTGACCCGCAGGTGCTGGCCTTGAGTGCAGAATTACGTGCCGCCGGCATCGACGGTTTTGAGTGATCTTTCTATCTACGCTGTGTTGAACCACAGGCGGCGAATCGGTTCAAAAAGCCCATTCGCAGGCACAGCTGACAGCGACCTTTTTCCTTCGGAGCCTTTATGAAACGTCTTGCACCGCTCGCTCTTCTCAGCCTTTTCAGCCTGATGGCCGCCCCCTTGATGGCCGCCGAGGAAGCTCCCGGGCTGACCGGCTGCGCCGCCAAGCGCCAGGCCATCAGCACCCAGATCGAACAGGCCAAGGCCCATGGCAACAGCGAACAACAGGCGGGCCTGGAAAAAGCCCTGAGCGAAGTCACCAGCCATTGCACCGACGCTTCGCTGAAAAAAGAGCGGGAGAACAAGGTGCTCGACGCCAAGCACGAGGTCAGCCGGCGTCAGGCCGATCTGGAAAAGGCCATGAAAAAAGGCGATTCCGAGAAGATCAACAAGCGCAAGGACAAGCTCGCCGAGTCACGCAAGGAGCTGCAGCAAGCGTTGGACGAGCTGGACAAGTAAACCCTTGGCAATGGAGCCCTGTCGATGGCCGTTCACCGGCCAGGGATGGGCTCCACAGACAGTGAATCAGTGGTCGCGAAACTCTTTATGGCAGGCACTGCACGCGTCTTCGACCTTCTGCACCGAAGGCCCCAGGTCAGCGGCCTTCAGGGGCTGTACTCGGCTGGCGACAACCAACGCGCCGGTGGCGGCCTCAAGGTTACGGGCCAATTCCTGGAAACGCGCCTGCTTGCGCCAGACATCGTCCGTGGCACTGGTGTGATCTTCTTCCTTGACCTCGGGAAAGTGCTTCCAGGGCTCATGGGACAAGCTGTCGAGCTTGACCGCACCCTCGGCGAAACGCGGGCCATCGAAGGCGATACGCCCACGCAACATGCCGCCCAGGTCTTCACCGGTCTTGAGCATTTGTTTGAAGATCGCCTTGCGTTGCCCCAGGGGCGAGTTCGGGTCCACGCCGCCACAAGCGGTCAGCGTCAGGCAGGCCAGCAATACCACAGCACATCGTTTAAAAGTCATGGCGGCTTCAGGTCACGGAAAACGGCGGCCAGTATCCCCGCCTACCCGGCAAAGACCAATAGCCCTATCAATAATATGGGTAGTCTGCGCGTGCCAAGCACCCGGGCCACCTCCAAAGGAACAACTCGATGCACCTGAGTTTCATGAGCTGGCGCCGCCTCGGCTGGACTTTGCCCTTCGTTGCCCTGCTGGCCGGCTGCAATGGCGGGGACAACAGCAAACCCCAGCCAACACCCGAACCGCCCAAGCCCCACGCCATTGCCACTTACACCAGCGCGTCCTGGGACAGCCTGCCCAGCGTTGCCGACAATGACCTGCTGGCGGGTTTCGGTTCCTGGCGCAGCGCCTGCACCCGGCTGAAAGCCGACCCGATCTGGGGCGCCACCTGCGCCGCGGCGGCCAACGTGCCGCAAACTGCGGACGCGGTGCGCGGGTTCCTGAAGGATCAGTTGCAGGTCTATGGCCTGCGCTCGGCCGACGGCAACAGCAACGGCTTGATCACCGGCTACTACGAGCCGGTCTACCCGGGCAGCCTGAAACAGACCAAGGTGGCCAATGTGCCGGTCTATGGCGTGCCGGAGGACATGATCATCGTCGCCCTCGACAGCCTCTATCCGGAGCTCAAGGGCAAGCGCCTGCGCGGGCGCCTGGAAGGCCGCGTACTGAAACCCTATGACGACGCCGCAACCATCGAGAACAACGGGGTCAAGGCCCCGGTCATTGCCTGGCTGACCGACCCCATGGATCTGCAATTCCTGCAGATCCAGGGCTCGGGGCGGATCCAACTGGCCGACGGCCGACAACTGCGCATTGGCTATGCCGACCAGAACGGCCATCCGTACCGGCCCATCGGCCGCTGGCTGGTGGAGCAGGGAGAGCTGACCAAGGAAGAAGTGACCATGGGCACCATCGCCGCCTGGGCCAAGGCCCATCCGGAGCGGATTCCCGAGCTGCTGGGCAGCAACCCGAGCTACGTCTTTTTCAACCGCAACCCCGACAGCAACGAAGGCCCTCGCGGCTCGCTCAATGTACCGCTGACCGCTGGTTACAGCGCAGCGGTGGATCGCAAGGTCATCCCCCTGGGCAGCCTGCTGTGGCTGTCCACTACCCGGCCCGACGGCAGCAGCCTGGTACGCCCGGTTGCCGCCCAGGACACCGGCGGCGCGATCACCGGCGAAGTGCGGGCAGACCTGTTCTGGGGCACCGGCGACGCTGCCGGGCAGTTGGCTGGTGACATGAAGCAGCAAGGCCAGATCTGGATGCTCTGGCCCAAGGGTGCCGCGCTGCCCAAGGTTCCGGAAGTCACCGATAAACCCTGACCCCGCAGGAGCCGGCTCGCCGGCGATAGCGCTCGCAAGACCGCCTTCGCTTGGAAGCCGGCCCTAACCAGGGCAGGCGTCAAATCGAGACGAAGAAGAAGCTGGCAATCAGTGCCATACCGACCGCCCACACCAACGAGCGCAAGATCGCCCAGTCCGCCAGGTAGCAAATGATGTAAAGCAGGCGACTGGTGATAAACAGCACCGCCAGGACATTGATGGTCACCAATTCGGCGTTGCCTGCCACATGGGCAATGAGCACCGCTGCGGCAAACGCCGGGGTCACTTCAAAACTGTTGAGCTGAGCCGAATGGGCGCGCTTGGCAAAACCATCCAGGGTTTCCAGAAAAGCCCGCGGGTCATGGTTCTGCCGGGCCCCGAACTTGCCACCGCTGAACTTGGCCACACCGGTGCACAGGTACGGCAGGAAGATGGCGATCAATACACACCAGAAGGCGACGGTCATAACGGAATCCTTTTTAGAGTTGTGTGTGGGGCCGATCAGAATTTCATCACCAGTATGCCGATCAGCACCAGCCCACAGGCTAAGAGCCGCGGGCGGCCGAAAGGTTCTTTCAGGTAGCGCATGCCAAACAACACCACCAGGATCACGCTGATTTCCCGCAGCGCCGCCACTTCGGCAATCGATCCCAGTTGCATGGCCCAAAGCACCAAAGCGTAGCTGAACAACACGCAACATCCGACACTCAATCCCAGGCGCCACTGCTCACGCCAGAACAACGCAAACGCCGGGCGCTTGCACACCAGGGCCAGCAAGGGAAAGGGCCAGGCACTGAGCAACGTGACCCAGGCCAGGTAATGCAAAGGGTGCGGCCAACGCCGCAGGGCCTGGCCATCGATAAAGGTGTAGCTGCCGATGCACAGGCCGATCAGCGCCACCACCGGCAGCATCGACCAGGGCAACCGGGCACCACCGCCGCCCTGCCACAACAGGCACAGCATGCCGAAGGGGATCAACAGAATGCCGATCACTTGCTGCGTACTCAGCACTTCGCCGGCAAAGATCAGGGTCAGCGCCAGCACCACCAAGGGCGACAAACCGCGCATCAGCGGATAGACCAACCCCAGGTCACCCACCCGGTACGCCTGGATCAACAAATAGCGATAGAGCAACTCAAATGCCGCCGAGGCCAGGATCCACGGCCAGATCTGCGCTGGAGGCCAATCGACGAAACCCATCAGCGGCACTACCAACAACAGGGCCACCGCGTCCATGCAGGCCACCACCAACAGCCGCTGCCCACTGAATTTGATCAGGGTGTTCCACGCCGCATGCAACAACGCAGCCATCAATACCAGAACGGTTGCCAGCACTCCGTGCTCCTTATTGCGGCGAAGATGTTCGATTCGGAATAGGTCAGCCGCTACTTAATACTGATAACGACCCCGCCGCCAAGCGCAAGCCGATCATCTCAAACTTGAAACTTGGCGCCTGAAGCCTGAGGCTTGTCGCTGTTTTTTCCCCCGCTGTATATCCAAAGGACTTCGGATGCTTGAACTTGTTGCTGCTTTTATCTGCCTGACCACACTGCTCACCTATGTGAACTTCCGTTTTATCGGCCTGCCACCCACCATCGGTGTGATGGTCACCGCCCTGCTGTTCTCCCTTCTGCTGCAAGGCCTGAGCTTCATCGGCTACCCCGGCCTTGAAGAACACGTGCAACAACTGATTGGCCAGATCGACTTCGGCGACTTGCTGATGAACTGGATGCTGTCGTTCCTGCTGTTTGCCGGCGCGCTGCACGTCAACCTCGCCGACCTGCGCAGTTACCGCTGGCCCATCGGCCTGTTGGCCACAGTGGGCGTACTGATCGCCACCTTTGTCATCGGCAGCCTGGCCTACTGGATTTTCGGCCTCTTCGGCTGGCAGGTGAGCTTCCTCTATTGTCTGCTGTTCGGCGCGCTGATCTCCCCCACCGACCCGATCGCCGTGCTCGGTGTGCTACGGACCGCCAACGCCTCCAAGCCACTGAAAACCACCATCGTCGGCGAGTCGCTGTTCAACGATGGCACCGCGGTGGTGGTGTTCACCGTACTGCTGGGTATCGCCCAACTGGGTGAGACGCCGACCCTCGGCGCCACCGCCATGCTGTTCGTTCACGAAGCCGTGGGCGGCGTGGCCTTTGGCGGGCTGATCGGCTACCTGGTGTACCTGATGATCAAGAGCATCGAGCAGCACCAGATCGAGGTGATGCTGACACTGGCCTTGGTGATCGGCGGCTCGGCAATGGCCTCCGAACTGCACGTTTCGGCGCCGATTGCGATGGTGGTGGCAGGCTTGATCATCGGTAACCTGGGTCGCAACCTGGCGATGAACGACATGACCCGGCGCTACCTGGACGGTTTCTGGGAACTGCTGGACGACATGCTCAACGCCCTGCTGTTCGCCCTGATCGGCATGGAACTGTTGCTGTTGCCGTTCAACTGGCTGCACTTGCTGGCCGCCAGCCTACTGGCAGTCGCCATCGTGCTCTCGCGCCTGCTCACGGTGGCCCCGGCCATCCTGTTGCTGCGCCGCTGGCGCACGGTGCCCCGCGGCACCATCCGGGTGCTGACCTGGGGTGGTCTGCGCGGCGGCGTGTCGGTGGCCCTGGCCCTGGCGTTGCCGCTGGGCCCGGAACGCGACCTGGTGCTGAGCATCACCTACATCGTGGTGCTGTCGTCGATCCTCTTGCAGGGATTGAGCATCGGCCGACTGGTGCGCCACGTGACTCACGACGCACCGGTAGAGGCTGCCAAGGCCGACGCCCACTGATCATTTTT
>NZ_JALQCX010000056.1:0-51523 GCF_023241665.1 Pseudomonas morbosilactucae
AGCGATGCGCCCCAACGACCCACGCAAATGCTCACGGCTCATCGCCGGCAAGCCGGCGCCTACAGGATTGTGGGTGCCCAAGGGTCGATAAACGTAATGCCGCTCGGGGCTGAAAAGTACCCACGGGGCAATCCGGCTGTTATTGTGCGGCCCTGCAAAAATACACCGCGAGACTCTGAGGGCATTGACGTTGAGTAATGAAGCAAAACTGACCGGGGATCTGTTCGAAGTCGATAAACGCCTGGGGCTCAAGCCTGTGGTGGACTTCAACACCTATCTACTCAAGGCCTTCGGTGACGGCCCCTGCCGCTGCAGCCGTTGTGTCGCCGGCCAGGGTGACCAAAGCGGCTACGAGTACGCACACACCTTCGATTTTGCCGGGCAAGTGGCCAACCGCCGCTTCGCCTCGACCTCCGGCAGCGATGTCCTGCAGGCGCTGAAAAAAGCCTGGCTGTCGTATACCAAGCTGGAACTGGAAACCGGCACGCCGCTGATGCTGGACACCGTCAAGGAATTCGTCGAACCGCAATGGCACAAACGCCTGCTGCCGCTGTTCCTGGCCAGCGGCCTGGTCAAAGACATCGACGGCCAACTGCAACTGCAGGCCCAGGTCGCGGCGTGACCTCAGGCAGACGGGGCGCCGCCGTCCCCGGGCAAATCAGCATTTGAATAATCCCCAGGATAATGCTGTGATTGCGCCCGCTGCCTCCCACGCGGCCCGTCGCCCTTGACCGGGCCCGCGCCAGGGAATGGCCCACACTCGACAGTCAGGATGTCAATGAACCCTCACCCAGTGGAAACAGCCCGATCTCTGGCTGACGTGGCCGCCGTCTCGGCGCTGGTCCTGGAGACCAACAATCTGCGCGGCGGCAACCAGGCCCTCGCCGCCCTGACCAGCCTCAAGCGCCTGTTGCTCAAGCTGGGGCAACAGAGCGTGGCCCCGCAGACCCTGGCGCAGTGGGTGATCACCCATGACGGCCTGGATGCCCAGGCCCGCCAGGAACTGGTGGCGCTGGCCGGACGGCCGCTGGATTTCATCGAAATCGACCCACGCACCGGCTACTACGACGCGAAGAACATTGGCTTCGAAGCGGTGGACCCCAGTCGCTGCGACTACGTGGTGTTTGCCGACGCCGATTGCATCCCGGCCGATGATTGGCTGGAGCAACTGCTGGTGCCTTTCACTCAACCGGCCACCCAGGCACCGGCAGCAGTCGCCGGCCGTACCAGTTACGCCGCCAGCGTCGCCGGCAGTGCCCTGACCGCCATCGACTTCATGTATTTCCCCAGCCCGCTGGCCGACGGCGCCACGCGCAACTTCTATGCGAACAACGTGGTGTTCCGTCACTCGGTGTTCCTGCAACATCGCTATGAGCCGCTGGAGGGCGTCTACCGCGCCCATTGCCAGGTCATGGGCCTGCGCCTGCAGGCGGCCGGTGTCGCCGTGGCCTATGCGCCCCGCGCCCACACCGAGCACCGCCTGCCCGACAGCCGTGGCGAAGTGTTCAAGCTGCGCTGGCTGAGGGGCGGCGACAGCGTCGACCTGACCCCCTACCTGGTACGTGCCTACATGCCGGGCTGGCTGCAGTGGTTGGCGCGCAGTGGCCCCATCGGCCCGTTCTGCGTCATGGCCGGGCGCCTCGGTTACAGCCTGCGCGCCTTGAACCATCAGGATTTACCGCCGCTGCAAGGCGTTCGACGCCTGGCCGGCATGGCCATGGTGGTGGCCCTGTCGCTGCTGGACACGGCAGGTGCTGTGGTCCGTGGCCTGGGCATTTCGGCCGGTCGCGGCAGTGCTCGCCACAGCGAAGCCCTGTCCTACCACCGCCCCCTGGATTGATCCCGCGCCGCACGCTTTTGTGGCCCGTACCGTTGCCTGCCGACAGGACTTACGCATGAACCTCTACGCCCTTCGCTCCCTTGCTTGCTCCATGACCTGCCTGACCCTGCTGTCTGTGAGTGCCCAGGTGCATGCCACCCCCGCCGAATTCAGCGGCCGTGGGGTGTTTCACTTCGCCTCCGGCCAAGGCTGCCCCCTGAGCAACGGCCACGACAGCCCCAACAACGACTGCAACCGCATTGCCCTGGACCTTGCCGACGCCAAGGCTAGCGTTGACCCGGAGAGCCACCAGATCCTGATTGCCAGCGGCAGCGTGGCGGACAAAAAGACCGTGATCGGCGACGTGTTGCTGCACGGCAGTGGCCTGGCCGCCGATGGCCAACGCGTGCCCTTGAGCCTGCATGTGTTGCTGCGCCGTTCGGGTGAGGTGTGGAAAACCGACACCTACGTGCACGCCCCAGTGCGTGGCACGTTCAGCGACATCCAGCTCGACCCCTACCGCATCAGCGTGCGCCAGGGCGGCAGCGAGCGCGTGCTGTTCACCCCGGAACAGGCCCGTGATGTGCTCGCCCACCCGTCCCTCGCCGCCCGCCTGGCCAGCTATTTCATTGCCGTGCGCCCCAGCGACGCCAAGCAGCCCTCGGCCGACGACATCACCATCGCCCTGGGCGTGGGTCGCGTCTCCAAGTCGCTGATGCGCGCCAGCTTCAGCTCCGACCCGGCGAGCGCCAGCGACCTCCGCCAACTGACCCGCGATGGCACCTGGACCCTGAAACTGCAAGCCTTGAGCGGTCAGATTCCGTTGTGGGTGGTGCAACGCCAACTGTTTGTGTTTGCCCTCGACAACAGCCCGCTGCTAAAGGACGTGCGCCAGCGCGGCTTTAAGAAACACGACACCCTGGAACTGGGCGCGCGCAACGGCGTGGGCTTCCTGCGCTACAACGGTGTCGAGGAAGCTTTCCCTGGCGCCGCTGAGTCCGGCTACGCCTTTATGCGCGACAGCTTCATTGGCCTGATCCTCGCCTGGCCACGCAGCGCTGATGCGCCCAGCACCGCCCAGGCCGCGCAATGAGCGTGCAGCAACACGCCGCCGACGCCGTCGATTACCCCTGCCTGCAACCGCCTAAACAACAGGGCCTGAGCGCCGTGCAAGCGCGCCTGGTGGACCGCATCAAGCGTGCCGCCCTGCGCCGCCTGCACCGTAGCCCGCGGGGTGAACGCTTGCTGCTGCGCATGTACCTGGCCGGTGAGGACGCCACCGAACGGGCGCTGCTGGAACAGTTGCTGCCCCAGTCGCCGGACTGGCTCGAACGCCAGGTCGAACGCCACCTGGACGATGAGCGCCGCCATGTGGCGCTGTTCAGCGAGGCCTTGCGTGCCCTGGGTGACGAGCGCGAAGCCCGCCTGGAGCCGGACTGGCTAAGCCGACGCAAGATCCAGCGCTGGCAACGCCTGGCCCGTGACTACGCGCCCCACTTCAGCCACGGCCTGCTGGTGCCGGCCTACGCCACCGGGTTGTGCGCCGAGCAGATGGCGGAACGGGTGCTGGGCCGCCACTGCGCGGTGATCGGCCCGCAACACGGGCTCTACCCCTTGCTCTCGCGGGTGCTGGCCGATGAGCAACAGCACGTGCGCCTGTGCCAACAAACCTTGCGCCGCATCGTGACGCCCACTGAAGCGCCGCACCTGGCTCGGTTGCTGGAGGAGATTCGGCGGATTGACGCCGGCTTCGGCGTGACCGGGGCCCTAGCGATGTATGCCGCCGGCTGGATTTACGGCTCGCGGATCGGCGCGGCAGCGGTGAGCACGGCACCATGACCCGACGTATCCTCTACCTGGCCACCGCCGATGCCCGTGGCCACCTGATGCGTGCCCAATTGCTGGTGCACGCCCTGCGAGCTGCGGGGGCCGAGGTCGAGGTACTGACCACCTCGGATGAAGGCCAACGCTTCCTGGAGCGCTTCGGCATCCAGGCCGAGCTGCTGTCACGGCACTATGCGGTGCAGTTCGATGATCAACAGAACATGCTGCGCGACGCCACCAACCGCAACGTCGCCCATTACCTGTTCCACCCTGCCCGCATGCTGCGGGACATCCTGCAACTGCGGCGTCGCCTGCGCCACGCCGATCTGCTGATCAACGACTCCTTCCACCCGGCCCTGCTGTTTATCGGCTCGATCCCCGGCTGGCGACGCAAGGTGGTGCATGTCTACGGCGCCAGCCTCAAGGTGGCGCTGCTGAACAACTTCGAAGGCATGTGGCCGCGCCAGTTCGGCCGCCTGTTCGGCTGGATCGTCGGCCAGCAGATCGACGCCGCGCGGGCCTGCATCGAACATGATTTTGCCTACGCCATTGACGACACCCGGGCGCCCCGACTGTATCGCCTGCCCACTCCGGTGGCCCTGGCCGAGCCACCAGCGCTGGCAGTCGAGGCCGAAGTGGCGGTGTACCTGAACCCGCACTTTCGCGACGTCGCGCTGGCGGACGCCTTGTCCAGCGGCCTGATCGAGGCCGGGCTGAGCGCCCATCAGGTCGGTGAAGGCTATGCCGGGCGCAGTGGCTGGCTGGCGGTCGACCCGCACTGGGCCGGGCACGCCTCCCGGGCTCAGCTGCTGGTGTCGGCCCCAGGCATGGCGGCCTTGTCCATCGCCCTGGTGTATCAACGGCCGATCATCCTGGTGCTGACCGACCAGCCCGAGCAGGCCAGCAACGCCGCCCGGGCCGAGCAGTTGGGCCTGGTGCACCGTGTGGTGACCTGGCGCGGCAACACCGATGATTTTCGGCGCCAGGTCAGCGAGGCCGCACGGCAACTGACTGCTGCCGAGGCCAATGCCCCATCGCCGAAGGTCGGCCAGGACGCGGCACAGGCGCGGATCGACGCCTGGGTCAGCCGCTTGCTGGCCTTGTAATGACAGGGGATCAGCCCATGCGCCAGCGATCGTTGACCTATCTCGGCACAGGCCCCGACTGGCGACAGGCCTTGGTCGCCCTGCTGGGCCTGCTGCTGGGGTTGACGCTGTTCATTGCCCTGGAGCGTGCCGTCACCCCGCGTTACCAACTGGCCACTGCACTGGATCAGGCCATCCCGTTTATCCCCTTGTCGTGGTGGGCCTATGTGCTGTTCTTCCCCTTTGTGGTGGTGACCGCCGCTTACGCGCCAGCCCAGGCGTTCAGCGCGTTCAAGCGGGCGACCGCCCTGGCGTTCGTGATCGCCTGCGGCTGCTTTTTGCTGTTCCCGGAGTCGGTGCCACGGCCCGATCCACTGTTGATTGACGACGCCTTTCTGCGTGAGCGGTTTATCCGCCTGTGGCTGGTGGACATGGCGGCCAATGGTTTTCCCTGCTTGCACGTCGCCGTGACCTGCCTGGCCTGGCGGATGCTGTGGGGCCAACGCCTGTCATGGCTGGCAGGCACCCTGGGCCTGCTGATTTGCCTGTCCACCCTGACGGTCAAGCAACACACACTGATCGATGTGCTGGGCGGGCTGTTGCTGGCGCTGCTGTGCAGCTACTGGGCCCGAGCGTGTGGAGGTGCCGAGCGTGCCAAAGCCTAATTCCCGTGCGGGGGAAAATCCCCGGCTCAAGCACTTCGCCCCGGCACCCGCGTTGTTTCAACTGCAACCCTGGCGCAGCCTGCTGGCGTTGTTGGCGGACTGGGGGCTGATCGCGCTGGCATTAGTGTGCGCGGTGATCTGGCCCCATCCCCTGATCTACCTGGCGGCGGCGATCATCATTGCCCGCAGCCAACTGGCGCTGGCGGTGATCACGCATGAAAGCGCCCATGGCGTGCTGCTGCGCCACCAGGGCCTGAATGACGGCATCGGCCAGGCGCTGGCGGCCGGCCCGCTGTTTATTTCCCTGGAAACCTATCGGGTCGGGCACCTCAAGCACCATGTCGCGCCGATGCGCCATGACGACCCGGTGGTGGCGGTGTTCGGCTTGGGGGACTTTCCCATGGCCCGAGGCAAGCTGGCTGGCAAACTACTGGCCGACCTCTGTGGCCTGGGCTATTTCCTCAGCGCGTGGCGGATTGTCCGCGGCGATTACCGCGAGATCATGCCCAAGGCACAGAAGTCCCCCCGCCTGAAGGCCTGGGAGGTGCTGTCGATGCTGCTGAGCAACGGCCTGTTGTTCGGCCTGCTGGCTGCTTCCGGGCACCCGTGGCTGTACCTGGGCCTATGGTTGCTGCCGGCCATCACCCTGCTGCCGTTGATGGGGCGCATCCGCGCGATCATGGAGCACGCCGGCCTGCCCGAATGTGCGGACCAGAGCCAGAATGCGCGGAGCATCGTGCGCCCGAACTGGCAGACCTTTCTGTGTGGCCCCCACGCCATTCACTACCACATCGAACACCATCTGTTTGTGCGCCTGCCCTTCTACCATCTGCGCACCGTGCATGAGCAACTGGTGGCGCAACAGCGCGTGCCCGAGGCCAACCTGTATGGCGGCTACGTCGCGATACTGAAAGACGTCAGCCGCCCCGACAAGAACGCTTAGCCCGCCGCCTCGGCGCGGGCGAGACGGGCGATCGTCAAGGCGTAGAACAGCAGCGCCAGCCCCGCCAGCGAGCCACCCACCAGGCCGATGTAGGCAAACCCCAGCTGGCCGCCGACCCAACTGCCGAGCAAGGCTCCGCCGCCGATGCCGATGTTGTAGATCCCGGAAAACAGCGCCATCGCCACGTCGGTGGCATCCGGCGCCAGCACCAGCACCCGGGATTGCAGGGCCAGGCCAAAGCCCATGATCGCCATGCCCCAGACCACGCTGAGCACGCCCAGGTACTCCACGCCCAGGCTGGCCGGCCAGAGCAGCAGCAGGCACAGGGTAAGCAGGCCGACGGCGATCAGCAGGAAGCGCGTCGGGCCGTAGCGGTGAAAACGGCTGAAACACAGCGAACCGAGGATGCCCGCACCACCGAACAGCAGCAGGATCAGGGTCACCGCCTGGCCGCTGAGGCCGGCGACGCTCTGCACAAAAGGCTCGATGTAGCTGTAGGCGGTGAACTGGGCGGTCACCACCACCGCTGTCAGCACGTAGATCGCCAGCAACGCCGGGCGTTTGAACAGCAGCGGCAGGCTGCGCAGGGAACCGGAGTTCTGGCTTGGCAACAGCGGCAGGCTCTTGGTCAGCCAGAACACCAGCACCGCCGCCAACAGGGCAATCACGATAAAGGTGGTGCGCCAGCCCATGGCCTCGCCCAGCAGCCGGCCCAGGGGAATGCCCAGCACCATCGCCAGGGACGTGCCGGTGGCCAGCAAGCCCAGGGCCTGGACCTGCTTGCCCGGCGGCGCCAGGCGCACGGCCAGGGACGCTGTGATCGACCAGAACAGCGCATGGGCCAGCGCTACCCCGATGCGGCTGAACAACAGCAAGCCGAAGCTGTTGGCCAGGCTGGACACCACGTGGCTGGCGATAAACAGGCCGAACAACACCAGCAACAGCTTGCGCCGCTCGACGTTCCGCGTCAGCAGCATCACCGGCAGCGAAGTCAGCGACACCACCCAGGCGTAAATGGTCAGCATCAAGCCGACCTGGGCCGTGGGCAGGTTGAAGCTGTTGCCGATCGAACTCAGCAGCCCGACCGGGACGAATTCCGTGGTGTTGAACACAAAAGCGGCCAGCGCCAGTGCGATGACCGGCTGCCAATGGCCGTGGGTTGTTGCCGCAGGGTTGTTCATTTAAAGGTCGTATTACTCTATCGATGATCGAACAGGCATGGCCCCGTTCCCTGCGTCCCGTGTGAACAGGTGGCGGGCACGCGGGAGCCAGGGCACGCCGGAGCCGGCACGCGGGGCGTCATTCTATAGGCTTCTGGGGCGGCTGTTGCGGATGATCGACGGCCGTTGAGGAAATTTCAGCCGCCGTGACGGCTCGATAAAGGTGCAATGAACAGGCGGGTCGGTGCCTGCAGGCACTGACAAAAAAGAGGCCGAAGCCTCTCTCTTGCCACCCCTCGGCGCTGGTCGCTCGAAGGAGCGCTTACTCTGCCGAGCAGTTACGCGGGGTGATGCCCTTCTCCTTGGCGTAGGCCGCGGACTTGGCTTCGATCAGCGGGCGCAAGGTGTCACGGTCGGCTTGTACCCAGTCGGTCACCAGCACCCACTTCTGCCCGTCCCACTGCTGAACGCGAGCCGAGCCGCCGCCTTCATGGTCCGCGCAAGACAGTTTCAACGGTGCCAGCAGGCCCTCGAAGCCGATCGCCTTGAGGCGCGCTGCGTCGATGTCCAGGTGCTCGAAGGCCCAGCGGGTTTCCTCACCGTTGAGGGGACGGTTGCCGAACTTGGCCTGACCGGTGCGCAGCGCTTCCACGGCAATGGCGGCGTTGATCAGGCCAATGTTGTAGTAGACCTTGCCGAAGTAGCTCGGGTCCTTGAGGTTGCTCTTGCCGGCATCGAGGATGGCGCGCTTGAGCCGCTGGTGGATGTCAAAGCCGTCGCCACCCGGGAATGGCGCCAGGGCCTGGTAGCCCTTGGCGGCGGTGCCGGCGGGAATCACATCGGCCTCGGAACCGGCCCAGACGTCGCCGATGATGCGGTCCACGGGAATGCCGAAACGCACGGCCGTCTTGATCCCCACTGGGGTGGACACGCCCCAGGTACGCAGGAACACCCAGTCCGGGTTGATCTGGCGCACCTGGCGCCATTGGGTGGATTGCTCGTTGCCGGGATCGGCCACCGGGATCTGGATGTTCTCGAAACCGTATTTTTCCGCCAGTAGCTTCATCGGGCCCTGGGTTTCGCGACCGTAGGCCGAGTCGTGGTAGACGGTGACGATCTTCTTGCCCTTGAGCTTGTCGAAACCGCCCTCACGCTGGGCGATGTAGTTGATGCCCACCGAGGCCTGGCCGTAGTAGTTGAGCAACAGCGGGAAGGCATAGGGGAACACGCTGCCGTCGGTGGACTCGGTGCGCCCGCCGGCGCCGTCGATCAGGGGAATGCGATCCACCGCGGCGCGCTCGATCAGCGCGTAGGATGCCGGGGTGCTGTGGGTGAAGAAGAACGCAGTCGGCGCGCGTCGAGGCCCTTCTTGTAGCGCTCATAACATTCAATGACGCGGTCGGTGTTCCACTCGGTCTCACACTCCTGCCAGACCAGCTTGACCCCATTCACCCCACCCTCGACCTCGTTGATGTAGCGGAAGTAGTCGATCTCCCCGGCCCACCAGGGAATGCCACTGGAGGCGTAGGCGCCGACGCGGTAGGTGGCCAGGGGAATGAACTGCTCATTGTCCGCCGCCTGGGCGGGGGCCGGCGGCAAGCCGGTGAAAATGCCGAGGGCCAAGAGGCTGGCCAGTAGGGTGCGTTGCAAGGTCTTGTGCATGGGGGTGGCTTCTAGTGAGGTGGAGTGGCAGTCGTTTACTGATCTGCCCACCTACAACACAATCCATGCCAAGCCTATAAGCCAATAAAATCAAAAACTTGGGAGCCAATAAAAAGCGCCCTCCTGTCCCTGGCGTGACAGTCTATTGAACCGCTGTTGCTCCACCAACAGATCGCCGGCACCAGCCTGGGCCACCCGGCAGCGCGGCGCTCAACCCAGCACCGGAATCACCCGCGACGGCTTGACCGACTTGAAGGAAAAGCTCGAGTAGATCTCTTTGACCGCCGGCAAGGTCTGCAGCACTTCACGGGCGAATTCGCCGAAGGACTCCAGGTCCTTGGCCAGCACTTCCAGGAGGAAATCGTAGCGCCCGGAGACGTTGTGGCAGGCGACGATTTCCGGAATCTCCAGCAGCCGCTGCTCAAACGCCCTGGCGGTGTCCTGGCAATGGGATTCCATCATCACGCTGACAAAGGCGGTGACCCCGTAGCCGAGGGCCTTGGGCGAAAGGATCGCCTGGTAGCCGGTGATCACCCCGCTTTCTTCAAGAATTTTCACCCGGCGCCAGCAGGGCGAGGTGGTCAGGGCGACGCTGTCGGCCAGCTCGGCGACGGTCAGGCGGGCATTGCCTTGCAGGGCGTTCAGCAGGGCTTTGTCGGTGCGATCCAGGGCATTGGGCATTTTTTGCCTCTCCATTTTATTTTTATTTGATTTTGTTCCAATCCAGCCCTGATCAAGGGGCAAATTTGGAATTTTTGTCGCCGAATTTGAGCATAGCATTGGCACAAATACGGGAGCATTGAACATGGACAATAAAAACAATGAGCTGGGTTTTTCCACCCGTGCGATCCATCACGGCTACGACCCGCAGCAGCATCATGGCGCACTTATCCCGCCGATCTACCTGACCTCGACCTTCACCTTCGCCACCGCCGAATACGGCGCCGGTTGCTTTGCCGGGGAAGAAAGCGGCTACGTCTACACGCGGATCGCCAACCCGACCCTGGCCTTGCTGGAAGCCCGCATGGCCACCCTGGAAAACGGCGAAGCAGCGGTGGCCTTCAGTTCCGGCATGGGGGCGATTGCCGCAACCTTCTGGACCTTGCTGCGCCCCGGCGACGAGGTCATCGTCAGCCAGACTCTGTATGGCTGCACCTTCGCCCTGCTGCACCACGGCATCAGCGAATTCGGGGTCAAGGTGCGGCATGTCGACCTCAGTGACCTGGGCGAACTAAGAGCCGCCATCAGCCCGGCCACCCGCATGATCTATTGCGAATCCCCGGCCAACCCTACGCTGCAACTGGTGGACATCGCCGCGGTGGCCGAGGTCGCCCGCCAGCGCCAGGACTTGATCCTGGTGGTCGACAACACCTATTGCACCCCTTACCTGCAACGGCCCCTGGATTGGGGTGCGGATGTGGTGGTGCACTCCGCCACCAAATACCTCAGCGGCATGGCGACATCACCGCCGGCATCGTGGTGACCCGCCAGGCACTGGCGGATCGAATTCGCCTGCAAGGGCTGAAGGACCTGACCGGTGCGGTGCTCTCGCCCCAGGATGCCTTTCTGCTGATGCGCGGCCTGAAGACCCTGGCCCTGCGCATGGATCGCCATTGCAGCAATGCCCTGGAGATTGCCCGCTTGCTGCAGGACCACCCGGCGGTGGAATGGGTGACCTACCCGGGCCTGCCCTCCTTTCCCCAGCACGCCCTGGCCAGCCGGCAGATGAAATTGCCCGGCGGCATGATCGCCTTTGAACTCAAGGGCGGCCTGGTCACCGGCCGGCGCTTCATGAATGCCCTGGGACTGTTCAGCCGCGCCGTCAGCCTGGGGGATGCCGAATCCCTGGCCCAGCACCCGGCGAGCATGACCCACTCCACCTACACCCCGGAAGAACGTGCACACCACGGTATTTCCGAGGGGCTGGTGCGCCTGTCGGTGGGCCTG
Organism: Pseudomonas morbosilactucae; assembly: GCF_023241665.1. Lineage (NCBI taxonomy): Bacteria > Pseudomonadati > Pseudomonadota > Gammaproteobacteria > Pseudomonadales > Pseudomonadaceae > Pseudomonas > Pseudomonas morbosilactucae. The sequence goes on from NZ_JALQCX010000056.1 coordinate 11,106, forward strand.
GAAGACCTGGCCGACTTGCTGGCCGACGTCGCCCAAGCCCTGGACACCTGCGCCTGAGGGCCGTTGTAGAGCGCCCGATGCAGCACACGGCGGCAGATCCCGGCATACTGCCCGACGTGATTCGTGGCGACCTGTACCTGCCTGCCGGCAACGCGCCGCCTTATCGTCGAATCACCCGCAACACCTTTTTGAATCGTTACCCACAGGAGTGGAACCCCAATGAGTCGCATCAATAACAAAGCCACCCAACTGCTCAGCGCCATGATCCTGGCCGGCCTGGCCGGCCATTCCCTGGCCGCCGACAGCATCAAGATCGGCATCGCCGGCCCGAAAACCGGGCCGGTGGCGCAGTACGGCGACATGCAGTTCAGCGGTGCGCGCATGGCTATCGAGCAGATCAACGCCAAGGGCGGCGTCGACGGCAAGCAACTGGTGGCCGTGGAATACGATGACGCCTGCGACCCCAAGCAAGCGGTGGCCGTGGCGAACAAAGTGGTCAACGACGGGGTTAAATTCGTGGTCGGGCACCTGTGCTCCAGCTCCACCCAGCCGGCTTCGGACATCTACGAAGACGAAGGCATCATCATGATCACCCCGGCCGCCACCAGCCCTGAACTGACCGCGCGCGGCTACAAGATGATCTTCCGCACCATCGGCCTGGATAACGCCCAGGGCCCGGCTGCCGCCCGCTACATCGCCAGCCTGAAACCGGCCAACGTCGCGGTACTGCACGACAAACAGCAGTACGGCGAAGGCATTGCCAGTTCGGTGAAAGAGATCCTCGGCAAGGAGGGCGTCAAAGTCGCGATGTTCGAAGGGATCAACGTCGGCGAGCGCGACTACTCCTCGATCCTGGCCAAACTCAAACAAGCCAATGTCGACTTCGTGTACTTCGGCGGCTACCACCCAGAGATGGGCCTGCTGCTGCGCCAAGCCCGGGAAAAAGGCCTGACAGCACGCTTCATGGGCCCTGAAGGCGTAGGCAACGACTCCATCTCGCAGATCGCCAAGGACGCCTCCGAAGGCATGCTGGTGACCCTGCCCAAGGCCTTCGACCAGGACCCGGCCAACAAGGCCTGGTAGAAGCCTTCGAAGCGAAGAAGGAAAGCTCCAGCGGCGCCTTTGTGTTACCGACCTACTCGGCGGTGCAGGTACTGGCCGACGCCATCGCCAGCACCCACAGCGAGGACCCGGAAAAAGTCGCCGAGGCGATCCACGCCGGCACCTTCAAGACCCCGACCGGGGATTTGAGCTTCGATGAGAAAGGCGACCTCAAGGACTTCAAGTTCGTGGTCTACGAGTGGCACTACGGCAAGCCGAAGACCGCCGCCCAGGACAGCGCCGGCCTCTGATGCATCGGGCAACCTGGGCCCCTGCGCGGGGCGCCAGGTTGCCAGCCGCTGAACGCCAAATCGCCTGCCCAGGCCTCTACGGCCACCCAAAGGGCCGAATCCCCCGCACCAAGCCCCTCATCGAGCGTCCGGTAATACAGCTGTTAAAACTGCGCCGAATACAATACCCGAGAGCGTTAGTTGGGAATCGTTGCTTGTCACGGTAACAACTTTAACGAGGCTGGGTAACAGTCATCAAAGTGCCTGACAACTGGCGACGCTTTATTGTTTTGAGTGATAGAACTACACAACCGGCTACATCGTTAGCGTGCTTTGTTTTATCTCGTGCAAGTTACACCCATCCGGCACGGCGCAGGTTATCGGCCAAGAGCCCACAACACTTTAATTCAGAAAAAAATCAAGCTTAGGTACTTAAGTACTGATTTAAATAACGTCGATCGACAACCCGCCTGAGCCAGCTACTCGCTCGGGCGAACAGGCACCCTCCCCCAGGGCCAGCCGTCCCGCCGTCAAAAGGCCTAAAGACCGACCCCTGCCGGGCAGAGCGTTGGTTGCACAGCGCTATAATTCCCGAGTAACCGCGTCGGTCTTTCGCCAAATAAAACAGCGACACAGACTGCCTAGCCCAATAAAAACATAATATTGACGCGCAACCCGATGGACTTCAGCGCTTTAATGACACACCGCTGAAATGGCAACTTTATGAGGCCCTACAAGCACTTGATCGCACCACTTTGCGGCACGTAAAAATAATATTTGCCTAATAAATTGGCTTTTGGTTATTGTGCGAGTCGCGCACTTCATGCCGTCAGGATGAACGACTTTTTGGCGCCAATTTATTTTCATGGAGGAAAGAACATGGATCCGTTTCTGGGTGAAATCCGCTTGTTTCCCTGGGGTTGGGCACCGTCCGGTTGGTTGCCCTGCGAAGGTCAGATTCTGCCCTTCAATACCTATGTCGCTTTAGCCTCCCTCCTTGGTACCCGTTTTGGCGGCAATGGCTCCACCACCTTCGGCCTGCCCGACCTGCGTGGTCGCACTGCCATCGGACAAAATGCCGTCGCGTCGACAAACCCGGTCCTCGGCGTCCATGCCTTAGGCTCTGCCGGTGGCAGCGAGACCGTCGCCCTCGGCGTCAACACCCTGGCCACTCATACCCACGGCACTCATGTTTCCAATGCCGCCGGCACCACCGGCCCGGCAGGCGCCATACCTGCCGTCAGCTCGAACTCGTCCGGCGCGGCGTCCCGAGCGACTTACGTGACCGCCGCTGGGTCGGATTTGGTGGCATTGAACAGCGCCACCGTAGCACCCACGCCAGGTACGCCGGTCGCCAACATGCAGCCCTCGATTGTCGGGGGCTTCTTCATTGCCACGAACGGCATCTACCCGCCGCGCCCATAGCCGCACGATTACAGACCCTCGAGTAAGGAAACTGACATGTCTGAAGCTTACCTCGGAGAAATCCGCATGTTCGCCGGTAACTATGCGCCGGTGAACTGGGCAATATGCGATGGCGCGGTCCTGCCAATCAGCGGCTATGACGCCTTGTTTAGCGTGCTCGGTACTACCTATGGCGGCAACGGCATCACCACCTTCGGCCTGCCCGATTACCGCGGTCGCCTGCCCATCGGGCAAGGTACCGGCCCCGGGCTCACCCCGAGGGTGCTGGCACAGACCCTGGGCACGGAAGCCGTGACGCTGACCTCGGCGAACACGCCCGCCCACAGCCATACCTTTACCGTCAGCACCAACCCGGCTACCTCGGCGACGCCCACGCCTCCCGCTCCCGCCGCGCCTTCCAGCCAGACCTTCGGTGAGTTCGTCCCGGCCGGCGTGATCAAAGGCCTGTATAGCGCAGGCACCGGCACCACAGCCCCCGTCAGCCTGAACCCCGGTTTTCTCGACCCGGCGCTGGGCACCGGCGCGGTGGCCCCCCACAGCAACCTGATGGGGACCTTGGCGATTAACTACATCATCTGCCTGGCGGGCATCTACCCGACTCGGCCGTAACCCTACTTTTATTGTTCAGGAGCGACCGATCATGGATGCTTTCACTGGCGAAATCAGGCTGTTCCCCTTCAACTTCGCACCAATGGACTGGGCTTACTGCGACGGTTCGACTTTGTCGATTCAACAGAACACCGCGCTGTATTCGATCATCGGCAACACCTATGGCGGCACGCCGGGGCAAACCTTCCAACTGCCCAACCTCAATGGGCGTGCCGCCATGGGCGCCGGCAATGGCCCCGGGCTGACACAACGGCCACTGGGCACCGCCGTAGGTGCCGACGTGGTCACACTGCTGCCTGGCAACATCGCACCCCATACCCATGCGTTGCAGGTCAAGGACGGCATTGACTCCACCTCCAGCCTGGACGAACCCAACACCAGCGCCTACCTGGCCCAGCCGCGCAACATACGCCTGTACAACAACACCGCGCCCGTCGCGGGCAGCCCGACCCTGGCCGCCAACACCATCGGTACAACCGGGCTACTGGCGCCCGGTAGCAGCGCACCGCGCAGCACGGTGCAGCCGTTCCTGACATTGGCCTACTGCATCTGCCTCAATGGCGAATACCCATCGAGGCCTTGATGACTGCTGCCAACGCCGCCCCCCAGTCGCTGCCGCCCTCCGGCAGCGACCCCGTTCTGCGCGAGCAGAACGGCGATGACCTGGCCTTCCTGCAGGCGCTGTTCGTGACCCGTCGCTGGGCCGAAGTCAGTGCCGTGCCGGGCTGGAGCGACGACCAGCGCCGAGCCTTCCTGCACTCCCAGGCGGAGTTGCAGCGCCGCCACTATGAGCAGCATTACCCCACCGCGGATTTCCTGATCATCCAGCAGGCAGGCCGCCCGATCGGCCGCCTCTGCGTGCACCGAGAGCCCAATGAGGTACGCATTGTCGATATCGCCCTGTTGCCGCAGTGGCAAGGCCGGGGAATCGGTAGCCGCTTGCTGCACGCGGTCCTGCACCTGGCCGACAGCCAGGGCCTGGCCTGCAACCTGAGCGTCGAGCAGGGCAGCCGGGCCCGGCGGTTGTATGAGCGCCTGGGCTTTCAGGTCTGTGGCGATGCCGGGCTGTATACGCCGATGCAGCGGCCTGCAGGCACGCACGACCAGCCGCTGAAGGATGCCAGATCCGAACACCCGGGCGACATGCCAGCGCCCCCCTGACGCAGCCTGGCTCATCACCCGCGACATGACATTCAAGCCCAGGCGCTACCGGCGCTGGCCTTTTGGTTCCATCCGTGTGCGGCCCTGCAATGGAGCAGGACACGCCCACAACAACAGTAGCCGTATGGCAGGAAGCCCCAATGAGAACACTGTTCACCCCCTCCGGCAGTTGGCTGACAAAAAGACTGGTCTCGCTGTTCCTGCTGTTCTGTGCGACGACCCTGTCCAGCCAGGCAATGGCCGTAGGCCCGGTCATCGCGTCTCCGGCCACGGGCACCACCCTGCCCCCGGTGGCGGTGAACCAGTTCATGAGTGTCACCATCACCGCCACAGGAGGCGCACTGCCTCTGGACGGCTGGTACGAATGCGACATCGACGACCCGAGCTATGACGGTACGCAGATCTGCCTGCCGCCGGGACTGACCCTCAACCCTTCGCCCAACAGCGCCACCACGACCCTGTCCGGCTCACCGACCACGGCCGGCTCCTACACCTTTGCCGTTTCACTCAATGACGGCCTGAACCAGGCCGGTGTCGCCACCTACATCCTGGTGGTAGGTGCCAGCAGCACGCCAACCCTGACCTCGGCAGCGCCCAACTCCGGTAGCACGGCCGGCGCCACCTCGGTGGTACTCACCGGCACCAACCTGACCGGCGCCACTGCGGTCAGTTTCGGCGGCACGGCGGCTTCCAGCTTCATCGTCAACAGCGCCACCAGCATCACCGCCATCACCCCGGCCCATGCCGCAGGCGTCGTGAGTGTGGCGGTGACCACCCCGTCCGGTACCACGCCCCCGAACACCGCCTACACCTATGCCGTGCCAGCGCCCACCGTCGGCCCGGTCAGCGCTACGGTTGCCGCCAACAGCAGCGCCAACCCGATCACCCTGAGCCTCAGCGGCGGCGCCTCTACCAGCGTCGCTGTGACCAGCGCAGCCAGCCATGGCACCGCCACTGCCAGCGGCAACGGCATCACTTACACCCCGACCGCTGGGTATTCCGGGCAAGACACATTCACCTACACCGCCACCAACGCCAGCGGCACCTCCAGCCCGGCCACCGTGACAGTGACCGTCAACGCCCCGGCGCTGGGGATCACCCCAACAACCATACCCAACGGCACGGTGAACAGCGCCTACAACCAAACCATTAGCGCCAACAACGGTGCCGCGCCCTACACCTATGCCATCACCGCCGGCAGCCTGCCGACCGGCCTGAGCCTGAACACATCGACCGGCACCCTGAGCGGCATACCGACAGCCTCCGGCACCTTCAACTTCACCGTGAGAGCCACCGATGCCAACAGCGCGACGGGCGCACGCGCCTATAGCGTTATCATCAGCGGCATCCCGCCCGTCGCCGGTGCCGTCAGTGTCACAGTCGCCGCCAACAGCAGCGCCAACCCGATCACCTTGAACCTCAGCGGCGGCGCCGCCACCAGCGTCGCGGTCAGCAGCGCAGCCAGCCATGGCAGCGCCATCGCCAGCGGCACCAGCATCACTTACACGCCAACTGCCGGCTATTCCGGGGCGGACAGTTTTACCTACACCGCCAGCAACGGCAGCGGCACCTCCAGCCCGGCCACCATCTCCATTACCGTGTCTGCACCGACCATCAGCGTCAGCCCGAGCGTCTTGTCCGCGTTCATCGCCGGCAGCGCTTACAGCCAGACCATCAGTGCCACCGGCGGTACCGCGCCCTACACCTACGCCATCACCGCCGGCAGCCTGCCGGCCGGTTTGAGCCTTAACACCTCAACCGGTGTGATCAGCGGCACCCCCACCAACCCCGGCGCCTACAATTTCACCGTGACCGCCACCGACGACAACAGCGTGACAAGCTCGCGCAGCTACAGTGGAACCGTCGCCGCAGCAACCATCATCGTCAGCCCTACCACCCTGAGTACCCTCACGGTAGGCACGGCCTTCAGTAACACCCTCAGTGCCAGCGGCGGCACTGCGCCCTATACCTTCGCGATCACCGGCGGCACCCTGCCCGTTGGCGTGTCTCTGAGCTTAGGCGGCGTCCTCAGCGGTACACCGACCAGCGGTGGCACCTACAATTTCACTGTCACCGGCACAGACGCCAACAACACAACGGGATCTCGGGCCTATAGCGTAACCGTCAGCAGCAACCCACCCGTCGCGGGCGCCGTCAGTACTACGGTCGCCGCCAACAGCAGCGCCAACCCGATCACCCTGAACCTCAGCGGTGGCGCCGCCACCAGCGTCGCCGTCAGCAGCGCACCTAGCCATGGCAGCGCCACGGCCAGCGGCACCAGCATCATTTACACGCCAACCGCCGGTTATTCCGGGGCGGACAGCTTTACCTACACCGCCACCAATGCCAGCGGCACCTCCAGCCCGGCCACCGTCAGCCTGACCGTCAGCGCTCCAACCCTGAGCGTGGCCCCGGCCACCCTGGGCGCCGGCACCTCCGGTAGCGCTTACAGCGCCACCCTCAGTGCCACCGGTGGCAGCGCGCCTTACAGCTACGCCATCACCAGCGGCAGCCTGCCGGCCGGCCTGAGCCTCAACACCTCGACCGGTGTGATCAGCGGCACCCCGACCATCGACGGCACCAGCAACCTGACCGTGACCGTCACCGACGCCAACGGTGCGACCGGCAGCCAGCCTTACTCGATCACCATCGCCGCCGTACCGATCACCGTGCCGGCCTCCAGCCAGATCATCGTGGCCGGGCAGGCCACCACGGTTGACCTGACCCAAGGCGCCACCGGTGGTCCCTTCATCGACGCGCTGCTGGTGTCGGTGAGCCCGGCATCGGCCGGTACCGCGACCATGGTCGGGCCTTACTCACTGCGCTTTGTACCTGCGGCCGCCTTCGCCGGCACCGCGGTCGTCACCTTCACCCTGCGCAGCAACAGCGGCGCCAGCGCCAACGGCACCTTTGCCTTCACCGTGCAGACACGTCCCGACCCATCCAAGGACGCGGAAGTACTCGGCTTGCTCAACGCCCAGTCGCGAGCTGCCGAACGCTTTGCCAGCACCCAGATGGATAACTTCAACCGGCGCCTGGAGCAGTTGCACCGGATGTCCTGCGACCGCAACTCGTTCAATGCCAGCATCAGCAAGGACGGCAAAGACGTGCCGCTGCAGGAGATCGGCAAAGCCGTGAAGAACGAGCTGAACGGCTCGGCCAACAAAACCGCCGAAGAAAAACGCCAGGCGGCCGCCAGTGCCGCAGACGGTTGCCAGCAGGAAGCCGTGGCGTACTGGACCGACGGTTTCGTCAATAGTGGTTCGACCCACGCCCGCAGGGCCCAGGACAGCAGCTTCACCACCCTGGGTTTGAGCGCGGGCGTCGACTATCGCCTGTCGCCCAAGGCGATTGCCGGTGTCGGTATCGGCTACGGCAACGACCGCAGTGACATCGGCGACAACGACACCCGCAGCGAAGGCAATGCCATCGCCATCGCCACCTACCTGAGCGTGAACCTGGCGCCCCAGGTGTTCGTCGACGGTTTGTTGGGCTACAACCGCATCTCCTTCGACTCGCGCCGCTACGTCAGCGATGCCGCCGCCGGTGACCTGGCGCGGGGTTCGCGTGATGCCGACCAGTTGTTCGCCTCGCTCACCGGCAGCTATGAATACCGCCAGGGCCCGATCTCGCTGACGCCTTACGCGCGCTTCAACGCCAGCTTCACGCGCCTGGACGCCTACCGCGAAAGCGGCGGCGGGGTGTATGGCCTGTCCTATGAAGAGCAGCGCCAACAGAACTACACCTCGTTCCTCGGCGTGCGCACCGGCTACGACCTGATGACCCCGATCGGGATCGTGACACCACGGGTCGGCCTGGCCTGGGGGCACAACTTCAGCAGCAGCAGCGACTTCAAGATGCGCTACACCGACCAGGGCGATGCCGGCCAGTTGTACCGGATCAAACCCGACCCGCTGGACCGCAACTTTGCCGACCTCGACCTGGGGGTGGACTTCAACCTGGGCCCGACCTGGCAGATGGGCGTCTCCTACAAGACCGCCCTGGGCTCCGACGAGCGCAGCGACACCTTCCGCCTGGGCGTCAACGGACGCTTCTAACGCCACCGATACTGCGCCGCAGGCCCTGGGTCGGCGGCGCAGCGATCCCCCCAAGCCTCTCTCTCGCACCCCGCGAACGCCCAGCGTCCGCGGGGGTGTTTTTTTCCGCTCACCCAGGCTCACCCGGCCCTGCACCAAGGCACAGCCCGCGCCGAGCAAAATCGCCGGCTCACGGCACGTGACTTGACCGCGCATCGACCTGTCACAGCAACAACAGCCCATCACTGCCTGCAGGCAGTGATCGCAAGCGCCAACAACAAGACCAACATGGCCCAGACCGCATGCACCCGCAAAGAACCGCCCTGCACAACGAACTCCACGCCCGCCCGTCGCTGTACTTCGACGAGCCGGCCCATGTGTTTCACCTGGCCTTCCTCGGCGGCGAGCAGGCCTGCAACGCGCTGCTGCTGGCCTGCTGCGCCGCCTTCGAGCCAAACGCCGCCCAAGGCATCACCCAGCTCGACGGCCATCCGTTGAAATGGGAGCGCCATGGCGAGTTCTTCACCCTGACCCTGGTGATCACTGCCAGCGCCCAGCCCCTTGCCTGGGCCAGCCTGCCCGAGTGCCTGGCCCGCCACGTTGAGGCCCATCGGCAGCAGATCATCAACAGCGTGCAGATCGTGGTGCGCGGTGAAGCAGACTTGGACCTCGCCAGCTACGGTTTCAAGGACCCTTGCGGCTCATGCGTGGGCGGCGGTGACGCGGTGGTCTGGAGCGACTTTCGCCTGGACCAGGACGGCAGCAACCGCTTGCTGTTCGTCAATCGCCGGCTGAACGCCTATCGCCAGGGCCGGATGATCCGCCGCCTGCTGGAGATCGAGACCTATCGGATGATGGCCTCGCTGTCGTTGTCCACGGCCAAGGCGCTGAGCGCGCAATTGGAGGGTTACGAGCAGACCCTGGTGAACCTGTCGGAACGCAATGCCGACACCGCCGGTGACAACGCCAAAGGGTTGCTGGCGGACATTTCCAACCTGTCGGCGCAGGTGGTCAGCAGCGGCGCCAAGACCCGCCACCGCTTCAGCGCCACCCAGGCCTATGCGCAATTGGTGTTCGAGCGCCTGGGAGAACTGCGCGAAAGCCACGTCGGCGATTGCCAACGTCTGGGGGTGTTTATCGAGCGGCGCTTCAAGCCCACCGTCCGCTATTGCGCCGCCACCGAACAGCGCCTGGAACACCTGGCCAAAAACGTGGCCAACCTGGGCGACCTGCTGCAGGCCCGGGTACAAGTGGAAATGGAAGAACAGAACTCGGACATCCTCAACAGCCTCAACAGCCGCGCCGATGCCCAGATCAAGATCCAGCGCGCGGTGGAGGGCCTGTCGATCATCGCCATCACCTACTACCTGCTGAACCTGCTCAAGCTGGTGTACTCGGGCGTGCACCTGCTGGGCGTCGACATCGCTCCCCGCGAGGCCATGCTGGCCATGGCGCCGCTGGCCATCGCCATCTTGGTGCTGATTCTGATGCGCATCCGGCACGTCAAGGCGCACTGACGGCGCGCTCCGGCCGGCGTCGAGCGCGGCGGCCAACAGCCAGGCGGGGGCTGTCGGCAGGCTGCGCGGGGGGTGTTTCACGCCCTGTTGTTGTGCAGGCCCTGGGGATGACGGAAGCGGTTGCGCAATCGGTCGTTTGCCACCGCTGAACAACGTCATCCGCTGCCAGCGGCCGTTCGCACCACATAAACACCCCCGCGTTTTGCCAGAGACTTCCACGGCTGTTCGCTCGGTGCCCGATGGATCTGGCCGCGGCTCTGATCCCCGGCACGGGGCTTCCTCCCTCCCTAGAATGGAAGACTCGTTATGCCTCGTTTCATGCTCAGTGCGTTGACCCTTTCCCTGGCCATGACGGCCATCATGCCGGCCGCCAATGCCGCCCCCTTGCTGGACCTGGCGCCCGGGCAGACCCGCGCCGACAGCCTGCCGGAACAAAACAACACCTGGCTGGAAATCGATCAGGCGGCCTTTGAAAGCAATATCGCCACCTTGCAACAGCGCCTGGCGGGCAAGAGCCAGATCTGCGCGGTGATGAAAGCCGACGCCTACGGCAATGGCATCGGCTTGCTGATCCCTTCGGCGATCAAGATGGGCATCACTTGTGTCGGCATCACCAGCAACGAAGAAGCCCGCGTCGCTCGGGACAAAGGCTTCAAGGGCCGGCTGTTGCGCCTGCGCAGCACCACCTTGGGGGAAGTCGCCAGCGCCCTGCCCTACAACGTCGAAGAACTGGTGGGCAACCTGCAGGTGGCCCGCGAGCTTGACGCACTGGCCTCTCGCGAAGGCCGCAGCCTGACGATTCACCTAGCACTGAATTCAGCGGGCATGGGCCGCAACGGCCTGGAAATGAGCACCCCCGAGGGGCAACAACAGGCCCTGGAGCTGACCCGTCTCAAGCACCTGAACCTGGTGGGGATCATGACCCACTTCCCGGTCGAAGAACGTGAGGACGTGCTCAAGGGCCTGGCCACATTCAAGCAGCAATCGGGGTGGCTGATCGAGCACGCCAAGCTCGACCGCAGCCGCCTTACCCTGCACAGCGCCAACACCTTCACCACCCTGGAAGTGCCCGAGGGCTGGCTCGACATGGTGCGCCCGGGCGCCGCGCTGTACGGCTATCCGGTGGGCGGCCACGAGGAGTTCAAGCGAGTCATGCAGTTCAAGTCGCGGGTGGCCGCGGTGAATGCCTACCCGGCCGGTAGCACCATCAGCTATGACCGCACCTACACCCTGAGCAAGGATTCGCTGATCGCCAACGTGCCGGCCGGCTACTCCGACGGCTACCGCCGCGCCTTCTCGAACAAGGCCTCGGTGCTGATCCTCGGGCAACGGGCGCCGGTGATCGGCAAGGTCACCATGAACACCCTGATGGTCGATGTCAGCGGCATCAAAGGGGTGAAAGCCGGTGATGAGGTGGTGCTGTACGGCAAGCAGGGCCAGGAAGAAATCACCCAGGGTGAGCTGGAGACCATCAACGGCGCCCTGCTGGCCGATCTCTACACCATCTGGGGCAACTCCAACCCGAAAATCCTCAAATCCAGATAACCCTCGGTCACGCAGGCCACCCGCACCACGCCCTGGGCGCAGACATGATCAGTAGCCTTCGATCATGTCGGCCGCCTGCTGGGTGGCCTGGCTGGTGCGGGTGGCCAACTTACGCACTTCGTCAGCGACCACGGCGAACCCTCGCCCGGCCTCCCCGGCGCGAGCGGCCTCGATGGCCGCATTGAGCGCCAGCAGGTTGGTCTGGTTGGCGATGCCCTGGATGGCGGCGACGATCTGCGTCAGCTTGGTGAGGTTGCCCTGCATGGTCTGGTGCTGGCGCTCCTGGGCTTCACGCAACTGGCCCTCCTCATGGCTCGCGTGGATGTCGGTGATGGCGCCCACCACCCGCAGCGCCGAGCCATCGGCCGCGCGCCGGGTCTGGCCACGGCCGCGAAACCAGCGGTACTCGCCGTTCTTGTGGCGCAGCCGATAGTCAACGTCAAAGGGCGTCTTGCCGCTGCGGTCATCGACATGGGCGACAAAGGCGCCGATGGCCCGCTGGCGATCCTCGGGGTGCAGGCGCGAGGTCCAGGCATCCAGGGTGTTGGGGAACTCTTCAGCGGTGGCATGGCCCAGCAGGCGGCGCATCTGCGACGACCACCAGATAGCGTTCTGCGGATTGGCCGGGTCACCGGCCACCACTTCAATGTCCCAAAGCCCGTCGTGGAGCATTTCCCGGGACACCTCGAAACGGGTGGCCGCCAGGGCCAGCTCATCGTCCTGCAAGCGTCGCTCATGAATATCGCGCAAGGCCCCGGCGCTGGCCAGCGGCTGGCCCTGGGCGTCGCGACGGGTTTCGCCACTGATACTGCACCAGCGGTGGTCACCCTCGCCCAGCACCATGCGCACCTCCAGGGCAAAGGGTGTGCGGCCACTGCGGTCGGCCAGGTGCCGGACCAGGGCATCGACGAAGCACTGGCGGTCGTCGGGGTGCAGGCGCTGGCCCCAGAGGCCGAACTGCTCGGGCATCTGTGCCGGGTTCGACCACCACAGCGGGGTGGTCGCATCCGGTGCCGTGGTTGCGCCGTGCTGCCATTCCCAGAACAGCGCGCCCGCCCCTTGCGCGGCCAACTGCCAACGGGCCTCCAGGCGCTGCCACTGGGCCTCACGTTCGGCGATGCGCGGGGCGAATTGTTGCAGGTCGTGGCTCAGCTCCTGCACCTGCTTACGCAGCTCGCGACGTTCGGCGAGCAGGCGCTCGACGCTGTCGAGAATGCGTTGCAGCAGCGGCTCGGTGGGCGCCATGGGCGCCTCGGCGCTGTCGAGGGTGTCGGGGCGCTCCAGCCTGTTGGCCAAAGCAGCCAACAGCCGGCGGGGCCTTGCACTGAAAAACAACATACGGCACCTCTGAATCCATGAAGTTGTGATGGCCGGTCACAGTGACCGGTGAAGGGCCCATAGCGCCTGGGCGCAGGGCAGCCGCTCAGGGCGCTACCTGGGGCGGCTGGAAGGCGCCCGCCCCGGGCAACCCGGACCAGGCCTGTGGGCCGGCGAGGATTTCCTCGGTGCTCAACAGGCACGCGTCGAGTTCACGCTGCAGGCGCTCCAGGTCCAGGCCCTGGCCGATAAACACCAGTTCCTGGCGGCAATCGCCAACGATGTCGTGCCATTTGGCCTGGATCCCCTGCCGGCGATACCCGTCCTGGGGCCACTGCGTCTGATCGATAAAGGCCCACCAGCGGCCGACCGACTCCCAGAAAAACTGCCCGGCACTTTGTGCCAGCAAGCCAATGTGCAGATGCTGGCTGGCCACCCAGAAATAGCCTTTGCTGCGCAGCAGTCGCCCGTTGGCCCAAGGCCGCTGCAGAAAATCCAGCAGGCGCTGGGGGTGAAACGGCGCCCGCTCGCGGTAGACCCAGGAGGCGATGCCGTAGCTGTCGGCCTCGGAGGGCGGCTCATCAACCGCCTCCAGGTGGCGCATCCAGCCCGGCGATTGGGCCAGGCTCGGCAAATCGAAGCGGCGGGTGCCGAGGACCTGAGACAGGTCAACGGCGCCGTGGGCCATGGGCAGGATCTGCGCCCCCGGGTTAAGGCCCGCCAACACAGCCCGCAGCGCCAGGAAACCCTCCTCACCGATCAGGTCCAGGCGGCTGACCAGAATGGTGTTGGCGTACTCCACCTGCTCGATCAGCAAATCACACAGGGGCTTTTGCCCGTCGGCCAGGATCTCGGTGGACGCCAGCAGCGCCTGGAAGCGACTGCCGTCCACCACCGTGACCAAAGTATCGAGCCGCGCCAGTTCGCTCAGGCTGAAGCCCTGCGGGTCGAGAAAGGCAAAGGTCTCGGCCACCGGCATCGGCTCGGAAATCCCCGTCGACTCGATCAGCAGGTAATCGAAACGCTGCTCGCGCGCCAACTGGCTGATCTGCTCCAGCAGGTCGGCGCGCAGCGTGCAGCAGATGCAGCCGTTGCTCATTTCCACCAGTTGGTCGCTGCCACGGTGCAGCGCCACGCTGCGCTGCACCTCGGCGGCATCGATGTTGACCTCGCTCATGTCGTTGACGATGACCGCCACCCGCAGCCCGGCGCGGTTGCGCAGGATGTGGTTGAGCACGGTGGTCTTGCCCGCGCCGAGGAAGCCCGAGAGCACCGTCACCGGCAGGCGGATCGGCAGCGCGTGGTTGCTCATGGGACCACCGCGTGCCCGCCCTGAACCTTGTCCAGGTAGCTTTCGAACAGGTCCACCACCACCCGGCCATCGTCGGCGGCGTCACCCCACAGGTCGGTGACCTTGAACTCGACGTGGTAGGTCGGTTGCGGCACCGCGCTGAGGTCGCCATGGCCGATGGTGTCGGGGAACGGCCACTGTTCGTGGGTGCGGTGCAGGATCACCCCTTCCTTGCCCCGTACATACGCCGGCATGCGAATGTGCCCTGCCACGTATTCATCGCGGACCCGCACCCGGTCGCCGACGGCAAAGGGTGCGCGCCCGGTGATGGCCGGGCGGCCCTGGGAATGGGCCGGGTTGGCCAACTTGAACGGGCTGCCCAGGGCCTCATCGAGCTCGGCCTGGGTGATGACCCCGGTCTCCACCAGCAAGGTGGCGGTGGCAATGACGTAGCGTTCGTAATACTCGGTGCCGACGTGCTGGCGCACATCCAGGCGCTCCACGGCGTGGCGCACTTCGTCGACGCTGAATTTTTTCAACTGGTCCACGCCTATGAACATCAGGCTGTAGGCCAGGTGTTCCCAGTCCTGCTTGAACACCGGCTGGTAGCTCAGGCTGTTGATGCGATGGGGCACCGGGCCAAAGCCCTGGAAACCGCCGAGATCGTGAAAGCCGTCCATATCGAATACCTCGAAGCCAAGAAGTTTGTGGGGGGTGCGACTCAGCCTGCGCTGGGCAGGGCAACGCCAATCAGCACGTCCTTGGTGACGCATTTCTGCAGCTCTTCTTCGCTCCAGTTCTCAGTGCCGGCGGGCCTGACGGGCAACACCAGGTAGCGGGTTTCGGCGGTGGTGTCCCACACCTTGACCTGCACCTCAGCAGGCAACTCGGTGCCCAGTTCGCGCAGCACGGTGCGCCCTTCACGAACCAGTCGGGCACGGAATTCGAAGCCCTTGTACCACTCGGGCGGCAAACCCAGGACCGGCCAGTTGGTGCAGGAACACAGGCTGCAGACGATGACGTTTTTCAGGGTCGGCGTGTCTTCCAGGGCGACGATGTATTCGCCCTGCGGGCCGGTGTAGCCGAACTGCGCGCAGGCCGCCGTGCCGTCGCGGAGCAACAGCTCGCGAAACGCCGGATCAGTCCACGCCTTGGCCACCACCCGGGCGCCGTTTTGCGGGTTCCACTGGTGTTCCATCAACTGGGTCAACTGCTCGATGTAGCCATCGGGAACCAGCGCCCGGTTCTTCATCACCTGCAACAGGGCTCGCGCCCGCTCGGCAGGCGTTGAGGGGGTTGCACGGGGTGCGGAGGTGCTCATGGGTTCAATCCTCATCGGTCAATACGGTGAAAAATCCACGTGGGCGCTCGGTTTCTTGATGACCGAAGACGCCCACGGCGAATCAGAGCGTGCGCCAGTCCACGTCGGCTTCGAAGGCCGCTGCGGCCTGGTAAAGGGTGCCTTCGGCGTAGTGCTTGCCCACCAGCATCAGGCCCACGGGCAGGCCGTCCACCAGGCCGCAAGGGATCGACATGGCCGGGTGGCCGGTGATGTCCTGGGCGGCGGTATTGCCGATCATTTCCAGGGCCCGAGCCACGTATTCGCTGATCGAGCAACCGGGGGCCGGGTGGGCCTGGGCGATGATCGGCACGGTGGGCATGACCAGCAGGTCAAAGCGTTCCAGGGCCTTGTCGTACCCGGCCCGGGCAAAGCGCGCGATGTTCTGCGCCTTGGCGTAGAAGCGGCCGTTGTAGCGCTCCAGGCCAAACTGACCGACGAACATGCACAGTTTGAGTGAGGCCGACAGGCTGTCCGCCTGCTCGCGCCAACCGACCTGTTTGTCCAGCAGGCCGACGTCGTACAGGCCTTTCCAGTTAAAGCCGGCGCCGTTGCCGTGCATCATTTGCATGGTCAGGCCTTCGCAACCGATGGGGTGCCACAACGAACCGGCGAGGTTGTGCTCAGGCACCGAGACCTCCTCGACCTCGGCGCCCAGCGCCTGGAGCCGGGCGATGGCGTTGCGCACCGTGTCGGCGACACGCGGGTCCTGGTTGGCCAGTTGAAACCCCTCTTGCAGGATGCCGATGCGCAACCCACTGACGCCGCGCTCCAGGTAGTCGCTGTAGGCATCGACTTGGGGCGCCGCCTGACGCGGGTCAAGCCCGTCGGCGCCGGCCATGACTTCCAGCATCAACGCGTTGTCGCGCACGTTGCGGGTGATCGGCCCAACGTGGTCGATGGTGGCTTCGATTGCCATGATCCCGGTGTAGGGCACCAGGCCGTGGGTGGGCTTCATGCCATAGGTGCCGCAGAACGCCGACGGGATGCGGATCGAGCCGCCCTGGTCGCCACCCACGGCCATGTCCACATCACCGGCGGCCACCAGCGCGGCGCTGCCCGAGGACGAGCCGCCCGAGGCGAACCCGTGGCGATGGGGGTTGTGCACCGGTGCCGGATCGGAGGTGTGGCTGCCGCCCGAAAGGCAGTAATGCTCGCACGTGGCCTTGCCCAGCACATTGGCCCCGGCGTCCAGCAAGCGGGTGACCACGGTGGCGTCGAACGAAGGCACAAAGCCTTCCAGCGGCGCAGCGCCGTTCATCATCGGCACGCCGGCCAGGGAGATGTTGTCCTTGAGGGCCACGCTTCTGCCCGCCAGCTTGCCGCCGGCAGCGCCCTGCACGTGGGTTTTGTAGTACCAGGCGTTAAGCGGGTTTTCCGCGGGACCGGGACGGTAGCTCGGGCCGCGCTCGTAGGTCACCGCAGGGGTGAAATCCGGCAGCTCGTCGACCAGGTCGTATGCATCGAAACTCGACTGCATCAAGGCCAGGTATTCAGCGGCTTGCTCGTGGCTCAGCCGCATGTTCAGGCGGCCGGCGATGTCCAGCAGTTGATCGAGGGTGGGGCGAACGATTGCCATGGTGGGTTCCTGTCCTTATTGCGTTCAACCCTCGGAGGCCGGGGGCTTGGAAAGTGTTCGGGGTGACGGCGTGCCTGCCACTGCCAGCCCAGGCAGGCGCGCCGACGCCCGACCCGGGTTAAAACACCCGGGCGTAACGCAGGTTCATGCGGAAGTCTTCCTTGGCGCCGTTGTCCACCGACAGGTCCTTGCCCAGTTGCAACTGGATCTGGTCTTGCGCGGTGAAGAACTTGGTGGCGGTCACCCGGAAGTTAGTGGTGCCCAGTTCGTTGTCCTGGTTGACCCGCTCGACATTGGTCTCGCCGCCCCAGCTACGCCCGAAGCCGATACCAAAGGCGGTGGTTGCGTCCGGCATGTAGCGGCCCATGATTTGCGCGGCGTAGGAGACGTCTTGCTCCATGCGGTTGGCGGCCGGGCCGAAATCGTTGTTGTCGCCGTACCAGGTGGCACCGCCCACCAGGTCCATGGCCCATTTTTCCGTGAAGTGTTTGACGTAGGCGCTTTGCAGTTCGAACTTCCAGCGGTTCTCGCCGATGTTCAGCGGGTCGTTCTTGTCGTAGTCGCCGGTGGGCACGAACACGTAGGGCGCCAGGCTCAGGGTGTCGCGGGCTTCGTTGAGCCGCCACTTCAGTGGCGCGGTGAGAATCAAGTCGCCAATGCCGCTGGTGCTGCCCAGGGCCGAAGCATCGCCGCCGCTGGACACGTGGCCGAACGGCAGGAGGAACTGCGGATCGATGGTCACGGTGTCGCTCAGGGCGTAGACGTGCAGCAGACGCAAGATGCCGACATCGGACGTCAGGTTGAAGTCCGAGCTGCTCTTGTGCCCGTTGGCGTACAGCGAGTCGGTGGTGGAATGCTGGTAGTAGATAGCGCCGATGGTGGCGCCCACTGGGTATTGCTCATAGTCGCCGGGGGCCACTTCCACCGCTTGCGCCTGCAAGGCAGGCAGGACGGCACTGAGCATCAGCAGACGGGTCTTGTTCATGGTGAATTCCTTGCACAGGGGCGCCTGGCCGCCTCGGCGGCAGCCGGCTCGACATAGGGGTCAATGGGCGGGCTGAGTGCAGCCCGCGGTCTTCAAGGCGCGCGGTTCAACCTTGCGCAGGCAAGGCGTCGCGCAGCATCCCGGTCTGCGGGTGGCAATTGATGTACTCGAAGACCTGGCTCTTGGCGTCCGACACCGAGACTTCGTGGTACAGCCGCAGCTTGGCCAGGCCGGCGGCGACCCGGAAGAAGGTGACGAAGATGCGCAAATGGGTCGGATGGGACTCGGCCCAGCGCTCCAGCTTCTCCACCGAACGCCAGTGGCCGATGTTGTAGCTCAGGTCGAGGAAGTTGCCGTCCAGGTCGATGTTGCGCACAAAGCGGTTGCTGTAGCAGCCCAGGGGCTGGCCGTTGTCGCGCAGGAAATCCATGCCGGCCTGCAGGGTTGGAAGGATCTCGTCGAGGTACAGGGAACGCTCCTCGGCCTCGGCTTCGGCCCAATCCTGGCCGGAGCGAATCAAGGCAATGTTGTCATGCCCCACGACCACCACGCGCCCACCTTGGGCCGGGTCGCCCGCCACCACACGCAATTCGCCGTTGGGCTGCATCCAGTCGGTCTGGGACACCGGGAAGCGGTCACGCATCGAGCCCCAGTAGCCGTGTTCTTCGATCTCGCCGCTGGTGTTGTCCATGATGGCGCCGACCCCGGGCAACTGGTCGCGGAAGGCGTACAGCGTCTCGAACTGTTCGGCCCGTGGCGCGACGATCTCGCGGAAATAACCCAGGCCGTCGCTGAGGCGATCCGCTGATGCCCACCAGTCGTTGACCTCGGGGGAACGCAGCCAGCGGCAGTGGGCGGCCGGGTCTTTCCAGTAGCCGACGATCATCAGGTTGTCGTAGCCGCTGTTGTCGGTGTGGTGCGTCAGGTCATGGGTCAGCGGGCCATCGGCCAGGCTGAAACTGCTGACGATCTGCCGCATGGCCTGCAAGGCCGCTGCGCGCTGCTCCTCGCCCCGATACTGCACACCCAAGTAGCCCATCACCACCTGCTTCAGTTGTTCATCGGCACGCCCGACCCACATCGGAAACGGCGGCTGGTATTCATCGGGGACGCGGCGAGACAGCGTCCGGGGGCACTTGAGGTGTTTGTCGATAGCGGATTCCATGATCACTCCTGGTGTTGTGATAATTATTGTTTGCACGGTCATTCAAAGGCGGCAGAGCACACTTCGAGCATCCAGACCGGCATTGGATTCATGGGCAGAACGTCAATAAACAACTTGCATTTCTATCAAGACCCGCAACCAGGCCTTGACGTTTTTATTATCTAACTTCATTCAATACAACAGGGGGCGCACCGCCGGTGCCTGACCGCGTCCACGTCCTCACCCGGCTTCGCAAAAACCGCTCTGACCCAGCGATCTCAAGCGTATTTCCAACGATAACCGGTCGAAAACGGCGGGCCCTAACCCGGTTCAAACCAACGCACCCAGCGTTGTCGACACCCGCGTGAAAGTTGCCCCAGCCAACACTCAAAGTAAGTTTCAAGTACTTCGATCAAGAAGCTGGAAGACTCTTCCGGCGCAATGTCTCGACAATAAAGTGCGCGTATTTTTTCAGACAACAGTTGCCGATCCGTTAAGTTCATAACCGTTCCCCACGGTGGGATAGTTGATACTTATGCCGACGTAGAGAAGTTATGCCGGGCGCGCCCCCGGTGCTTGGCTGAAAAAGACAACCTGTTGGTTGAGACGGACATCCCTTGAGCCAGCCCCCAACCCGCCGTACACGGGCGCAGGCACTGTTCCGATTTGGCACATTGACCCCGTTCCCGGGCCGCTATTGCCTCATTAAGTAGCACCGCAGCCCTGACCAAGGCGCGGATCGGCGGGGCAGCGGCTCGAACCGCACTCGGGCAACGGCGCTCCGGCACTGCGACAAGGGTCAGCCACGCGTCTGCCACGGCGTTGTGCAAGCGCAGGCGCGACGCCCCCGTCCGCGAGCGCCCGAATGGCCCGGGTTTTGCTTTTTGTTGGCGATCGACCGCCAAGGCCCAGCCATCACAGCACCCGTAACGCCATACGATCAGTAAGCGAATCTTTTAGAGGTACTCCCCATGACGACTGATTACTCAACCGAGACCGTCGCCAAACCGCACCGTTTTGAGTACTGGAAGGAAGTGGTATGCCGGCACTGCATACCGGCGGCAAGCCAGCCGATGGATGAACGGAATTTCGATGGCCAGCTGCACGTCCGCGGCCTGGGAGCCCTGGACATCTGTACCATCTCGTCGTCCCTGCACCACTGGGAACGCACCCCCCAGCACCTCAAGACCGGCCCGGACGACGACCTCTGGCTAGGCTTTCTGCAACGCGGCTATGGGCAGATGGAACAAGGTGGGCGCAAAGCCGTGCTGGGTGCCGACAACCTGATGCTCTATGACGCCGCCCAGGCGTTCCGCTTCAGCCTCGGCGGGACGGACAACCACCTGGTGCGCATTCCGCGCCACTTGCTCAGCAGCCGCTTGCCCGGCGTGGAAAACCTCACCGCCGAAGTGCTCGATGACCAACGCCCCGGGGTCACGCCATTGCGCGAGATGCTGCGCCAGGCCGTCACCGCGCCGCCCAGCCTGAACAACAGCGACTTTTCCAATCGCTTCGCCATGACCCTGCTGGACCTGGTCGCCCTGAGCCTGGAAGTGCCGCAACTGGAAACCCTCAGCGACGAGCGTGACCTGTATGGCCGGGTGATGAACTACATGCACAAGCACCTGACCGACCAGGAACTGTCCATCGAACAGATCGCCAAGGCCCATCACGTGTCCACGCGCACCGTCACCCGGGCCTTCGCCCGGCATCAGAAGACGCCCATGTCCGAGTTGTGGCAGGCGCGCCTGCAAGCCAGCCGCACCGCCATCGAGCGCGGTCAGGCGCGGAGCATTTCCCAGGTCGCCCTGGACTGCGGCTTCTCCGACCTGTCCCATTTCAGCCATGCCTTTCGCAAGGCCTTCGGCGTCGCCCCGCAGACCCTGATGCGCCGCAACTGACCCCCTCCCGGTCGCCGGCCTGGCGTACCCCACTGGCACAGGAACGTGCCGCCCTGCCCTCTGCCCCGCCCCCTCAAAATGGCACCTGCGCCACCGCCCTTGCCGCTTCACAGTCGCGCCTTGAACAGCACGGGTTTCAGCCCAGGCTTGTCAGCGGGCGCTATTTCCGTAAACAATAATAAATAATCATTCTCAATTGCGATCACTCCCATGTCCGGCTCCAACTCCCCTGTGCTGCACCGGCTCTACAGCGAACACAACGGCTGGCTCAATGGCTGGCTGCGCGCACGGCT
Source organism: Pseudomonas morbosilactucae (assembly GCF_023241665.1). Taxonomy (NCBI): domain Bacteria; kingdom Pseudomonadati; phylum Pseudomonadota; class Gammaproteobacteria; order Pseudomonadales; family Pseudomonadaceae; genus Pseudomonas; species Pseudomonas morbosilactucae. The sequence goes on from NZ_JALQCX010000056.1 coordinate 32,580, forward strand.
GGGTAATTCGAGCGATGCCGCGGACCTGGCCCAGGACACGTTCGTGCGGGTGTTGATGGCGCGCAATGTCGAGGCCATCCGTGAACCGCGCACGTACCTCAGCGCCATCGCCCGGGCGCTGATGATCGACAAGTTCCGCCGCCGTTCGGTGGAACAGGCCTACCTGGAAGTCCTGATGCTGCGCCCGGAGCCGCTGGACATTTCCCCGGAAACCCGCCTGCTGATCCTGGAAACCCTGACCGCCGTGGACGCCATGCTCGACGACCTGGGCGAGCGCACCCGCACCATCTTCCTCACCTTGCAACTCGAAGGCTTGAGCTATGTCGCCACCGCCGAGCGCCTGGGCGTGTCGGTGACCACGGTGAAGAAGCACATGATCCGCGCCATGACCCATTGCCTGATGCTGGTGGACGATTGAAACCGATGCCCGCCGCCCTCGACCGCCAGGTCTTGGAAGCCGCCGCCACCTGGTATGTGCAACTCAATGCCACGCCGCCCAGCGACAGCGAGCGCCAGGCCTGGCGCGCCTGGCTGGAAGAAAGCGCGGCCCATGCCCAAGCCTGGGCCCGGGTCGAGAAACTGCAGCGGCAGCTGGGCGTGCTGCCTCACGCCGTGGCCTTGCCAACCCTGGCCGGCGTGCGCGCTCGGCGTCGAGCGGTGCTCAAGACCCTGGGCCTGCTGCTGGCGGCCGGCGCCACCGGTTGGGGCGCACTGGAACTCGAACCGCTGGCGGCCAGGATGGCCCAATACCGCACCGCCAAAGGCCAGCGGCGGCGCCTGCAACTGGCCGACGGCAGCCAACTGGACCTGAACACCGACAGCGCCGTGGACCTGCGCTACAGCGAGCGCGTGCGCGAGATCCAACTGCACCACGGCGAAGTGCTGATCCAGACCGCCGTCGACCCCGCTGGCCGGCCCTTTATCGTGCACACCCCGGAAGGCAGCGTGCGCGCCCTGGGCACGCGCTTCGCCGTGCGCAGTGACTCCGGGCATACCCAGGTGCAGGTGCTGGAGCACGCGGTAGAACTGCGGCCTCTGCAGGAAACGAATCGGGTGCTGCGCCTGGAATCCGGCCAGCAGGCCGGCTTCGACCGCCATCAACTGGACGCGCCGAGTGCCCTGCCCGCCGGCTCCGACGCCTGGGCCCAGGGCATGCTGATGGCCGTCGACTGGCGCCTGGATGACCTGCTCAAGGAAATCGCCCGCTACCGCAGCGGTGTCCTGCAGTGCAGCCCGGCCGTGGCCACCTTGCGCCTGTCCGGGGCCTTTCGCCTGGACGACAGCGACACCCTGCTGGAAAACCTCGGCACCTCGCTACCGGTGCGCGTGCGCTACCTGACACGGTATTGGGTGCGCGTTGAAGCGGCGTGAAATGTGGGTATGGGCGTACGGGTGCTGGATCTGTGTTGGCTGGACATAAGTCATCGCTGGCAAGCCAGCTCCTACAAGGGTGTGGGGTGTCGCGTTTTCTGTAGGAGCCGGCTTGCCGGCGATGGCGGCGATGACGGGTGTGGTGCAAAAAATCATGCTGGGGGTTGCCGATTTTCATTCTCATCCGGCCAAGCACTGAAGCGGCGATAACTGCCGCACCTTTGCCACGCCAACCGAAGGATGTGTTCATGCCCCGTTTTTCCCTGCGAGCGGCCCGGCCCCTCGCCAGTGCTGTGCACCTGGCCCTGTTGGGCCTGACCGTCACGCCACTCGCGGTGGTGCCCGGCCACGCCAGTGCCCAGGCCGAGATGCTCAGCTACAGCATCGCCGCCGGCCCCCTGGCCAGCGCCCTGAGCCAGTTTGCCGCCACCTCGCGCGTGACCCTGTCATTTGCCAGTGAACAGACCCGTGGCCTGGAGTCCCCCGGCCTGCAAGGTGTGCATTCGGTCGAGGAAGGCCTGCGCCAACTGTTGGCGAACAGCGGCCTGCAGGCCCAGCGCCAGAGCAACGGCGGCTATGTGCTGGTGCCGGTCAAGGCGCTCGGCGACACGGCCCTGGAACTGACGGCCCTGAGCATCTCCGGCAAGGCCCCGGGCTCGACCACCGAAGGCACCGGGTCCTACACCACCGACTCGTCCAGCAGTTCGACGCGGCTCAACCTGTCCATCAAGGAAACCCCGCAGTCAGTGACGGTACTGACCCGCCAGCGCCTGGAAGACCAGAAGCTCGACAACCTCACCGACGCCCTGGACGCCACCACCGGCATCACGGTGATTCGCGAAAGCCTGGGGGCCGACAGCACCAGCTACCTGTCCCGCGGTTTCCCCATCGGCAACTTCGAGATCGATGGCGTACCGACCTCCTCGCGCATGGACAACTACACCCAGAACACCGCGATGTACGACCGCGTGGAAGTGGTGCGCGGCGCCACCGGGCTGATCAGCGGCCTGGGCAACCCATCGGCGACCATCAACCTGATCCGCAAGCGGCCCACCAGCGAACCCCAGGTGATTCTCAGCGCCGAAGCCGGTAGCTGGGACCGCTATGGCCTGGGGGTGGACGTCGGCGGCGCGCTGAACGACAGCGGCACCGTGCGTGCGCGCCTGGTGGCCGACAGCAAGGACCAGCACGCCTGGATCGATCGCTTCAGCCAGGAATTGTCCACGGTCTACGGCATCACCGAATTCGACGTCACTGACTCGACCCTGCTGACCCTGGGCCTGAGCCACCAGACCACCCACAGCAACGCGCCGATGCGCACCGGCTTCCCGCTGTTCACCACCGACGGCGGCAAGACTGACATCAAGCGATCGTTCAACACCTCGCCGGACTGGAGCTACTACGATCGCCAGCAGAGCACGGTGTTCGCCTCCGTCGAACAGCACTTCGACAACGGCTGGAGCGGCAAGCTGGAGTACAGCCACACCCGCAACGACTACGACACCGTGGTCGCCTATATGGCCGGCGAGATCGACACCCAGACCGGCGCCGGCGCGGTGATCATGCCGACCCGCTGGCAGGCCACGCCCCAACAGGACAACCTGGACGCCTACCTGACGGGCTCGTTCCCACTGCTGGGCCGGGAGCACGAGCTGATTGGCGGCGTCACCCTGTCGCGCCTCGAAGAACGCGGCACCCCCAACTACGGTGGCTGGCAACGGCCCGGCTCGGGCTACAACGGGGTGATCGGCAACATCTACGACTGGGACGGCAGCGCACCCAAGCCGACCTTCAACAAAGTCGGCGACAGCGACCTGACCGAAACCCAATACGCCGCCTACCTGACCTCGCGCTGGCACCTGACGGACGCCGCCAGCCTGATCCTTGGCAGCCGCGTGGTGGACTGGCAGCGCGACAGCACCAGCCGGCTGTACGGCGGGGCGACCACCAAGACCGACCGCACCGAGACCGGGATCTTCATTCCCTACGCCGGCTTCGTCTACGACCTGAACGACACCTGGACCGCCTACGCCAGCTACACCCAGATCTTCAACCCGCAGTCGGCCACGGTCCGCGACGTCAAGGGCACGCCCCTCGACCCGCAGGAAGGCACCGGCTACGAAGTGGGCCTCAAGGCCGGGTTCTACGAGGGCCGCCTCAACACCAGCCTGGCACTGTTTCGCGTCGAGCAAGACAACCTGGCCGTCGCCGATGGCAGCAACCTGGCGCCCAACGGCTTCCAGGCCTACCGGGCCGAGAACGGCACCACCAGCGAAGGGGTGGAACTGGAGGTGAATGGTGAAATCAGCGAGGGCTGGCAGTTCACCGGCGGCTACTCCTACAGCGTCAGCTTCAATGATGACGACCGGCGCATCGTCACCGAGATCCCGCGCAACAGCGTCAAGCTGTTCACCACCTACCGCCTGCCCGGGGCCCTGGACAAACTCACCGTGGGCGGCGGCCTGAACTGGCAGAGCGAGGCCGGTTACGACCTGAGCTACGCCACCACCCAGAGCAGCTACGCCCTGGCCAGCATGATGGCCAAGTACCAGATCAGCCCGGCGCTGACGGCCTCGGTCCACGTCAACAACCTGTTCGACAAGGAGTACTACACCACCACCGCGGCCGGGCTTTACGGCGCACCGCGCAACTTCATGACCACCCTGCGCTACGCCTACTGAGGCCGTGCAGCCCGCCGCTGTGCCAGGCGGCGGGCTGCAAGGGCAGCAGCGGTTTGCCACGCCTCCCTGCGACAGACCGCCGCAGCCCTTTCCCTTCCTGCTTCCAACACGCCCTCCAACAGCTCGCCACCCGGCGCGGCCTTGGGCACAGGGCACCCGCGCCCGGCAGAAGGTGCGTCATCCTGTCGCGCCCCCACTGCCCCCGTAGAGGCGGGCTTTTTCGCCCTCAAGCCCGGACGATTAAGGCAAAATGCCTGCACCCGAAACGGGGCGCGCGAAGGGTCGAATTCGAACCACTGCGCTCACCCTCCTCGCTGGACTCGTCGATGGTTTCACTCAAGCGCATCAGCCCCTGGATCGCCTGCCTGGCCTTGCTGCTCAACCTGCTGGCCATGCCCATGAGCCGAGCCACGCAAACCCCGGACGCACAACTGATGCTGTGGGGTGGCTTCTGCTCGGCCAACGCTGCCCAGGCGCTGCCAGCCGACTTCGACACCCTGCTCGATGTGCTGCCCACCCGCCCCGATAACCGCCCGATGCAGCATGGCGAATGCTGCTGCGGCCATGGCGGTCTGGCGGCCGTACCGGGCAATTACTATCGCCACCCTTTGCCGCGCTACAGCGCCGACATCGCCCTCGACCACCCCACCCTGCCGACCCTGCACCCCCGGGTGCGCTGGCCCAGCCTGACGCCTCGCGCCTCCCCCAGCGCCTGATTGCCACCCCGCCTTTATCCCCGGGTATCGGGCGCGCCTGCGTGCGCGTGTCACCGCCCCGGCAACGTCCTTGGTTATCAGGAAATCTGCGTCATGCCTGTGTTTACCCCCTTGCCCCGCCCAAAGGTTACTCCCCTGCCTGCCCGCACATGGTCGCTGCTGACCTGCGGCCTGTTTGCCCTGACGCCGCTGTCCAGCGCCCTGGCTGAAACCGCCCGGGTCGACGACTCGGCCCTGACCCTGGGCACCGTGACCGTGCAGGGCGCCAGCCACAACGGCCCCCTGAGCAGCAGCCGGGTGTTGAGTTCGGTGGACATTCTGGGAGCCGACCTCCTGGAAAAAATGCCGGTCGACTACAGCTGGGAACTGTTCAGCCGCGCCCCGGGTGTCATGCTCACCGAGTTCAACCAGGGCACCACCTCCGGCAAAATTTCCTTTCGCGGCTTTAACGGCGAAGGCGAGGTCAACGCGGTCAAGCTGCTGATCGACGGCATCCCGAGCAACAGCAACGACGGCAACATGCCGTACATGGACATGATTTTCCCCTTGGAGCTGGACAGCATCGAGGTGGTGCGCGGCACCAGCGATGCCCGCTATGGCCTGAACAACATCGCCGGCAACGTCAACATGCTGACCCGCACCGGCGGCGACTACAGCAAGGCACGGGTCCGCTACGGCAGCTTCAATACCCGGGAAACCCAACTGGCCAAAGGCATCGAAAGCAGCAATTGGACCCAGAACTATTTCTTCGCCTACCAGAAGGCCGACGGTTACCGCGATCACGCCGAGGCGGACAAGTTTTCCATGTCCGGCAAATGGTTCTACACCCCGGACGACGACAGTTACCGCATCGGCCTGATCGCCCGTCACTACGAAACCGAGGCTCAGGAACCCGGCTACTTGAGTGAGGAGGACGCTCGCCGGCACCCCACCATGACCAACAGTTACAACGCCACCGACAAAGGCACGCGGCGGATGAACCAGGTCAGCCTGCACTTCGATACCGACCTGGCCGAGAACCTGGCGTGGTCGGCGAAAACCTACGTCAACACCTTCGACGACCGGCGCTGGACCCAGTACTGGCGCACCAGCTCGCAACAGGAACGCGACACTTACGAAACCCAGTACGGTGCCCTCACCGCCCTGACCTGGCGCCCTGAAGTCAGCTGGCTCTACGACTTCGCCCTGGAAGGCGGCGCGGATGTGCAACAGCAACAGAACAAGAGCGAGCGCTACCGCACCCGGGACCGAGCGCGACTGGCACAAACCCGCGACCAGCAGTTCGATTTCGACACCTACGGCGCCTACGTGCAGGCCGAGATCAAACCGTTCGAATCATTGAAAATCGTCCCGGCCTATCGGGTCGACAAGATCCAGGGCGACTTCACCAATGAAATGACCGGCCTGGACTACGACATCAACGACTACGGGCTGATCAAGCAACCCAAGCTCAGCGTGGTCTACTCACCCTGGGACGTGGCGAGCCTGTACGCCAACTGGGGGCGCACCTTTCAGGTCGGCACCGGGGCGGCGGCCTACAAGATCCCGCCGCGGGACACGGACCTGGCGCCGTCCATCAACGAAGGCTGGGAAACCGGGGTCAAGTTCACCCCGGCCGACTGGGTCGATGGGCGCGTCGCCTATTGGCGCCAGGAGGCCAGCGGCGAAGTCAGCCGGCGGCTCAATGACCCCAGCGGCGAATCGGACAACGTCGGTGAAACTCGGCGCTGGGGTTACGACCTGCAGATGAACCTGCACCCCACCGAGCGCACGGACCTGTGGCTGTCCTACTCTTGGCAGTACTCGAAAATCCTCAAGCCCAGCGCCACCCTGCCCAACAGCCAGGGCCAGGAAATCGACCACATCCCCCACCACCTGTACAGCGCCGGTGCCAGCTACTACGCCACCCCGGCCCTGCAGTTGACGGCCTGGATGAACGGCCAGACGAACTATTACCTGGAGCGCGAAAACACCCAGGGCACCTACGGCGGTTATGTGCTGATGAACCTGAGTGCGGCCTACCAGGTGAGCGAGTCCCTGAGTGTGGATGTGCAGCTGAAAAACCTGACCAATCGCTACTACGAATACGTCTGGTACGACCCGGACGGCGCCAAGGCTTCGCTGCATTCGCCCGGGGATGGTCGGGCACTGTACGCCGGCGTCACCCTGGACTTCTGACGCTGGCTTCGGCCCCGGCATTCGGTCACGCCAGCCTCCCTCTGGGGGCTGGCGGCTTCACCCCAAGCGCTGACGGCGAGCTATCGTCAGCGCCCAGCCATCCCCTGAACCTGCGCCCGCCTTCAGGGGATCGGTAGCCAGCGGCGAAATCCACCAGCGCCCTTGCCAGTCAACGGGCACCAGGCAAAGTCCCAGGGCACGGGCGGCAACGCCTCCTCATGCTCGGCCCCCACAGCCAGACGCGGCGCCACCTTCCAGTCAAACACCGTGCAGTCGAACACCGGCTCCGGCGAGCCTCGCCAGGCCAGCACTAAGCCCTGGGCCTGGCTGTCATCGGTGGTGATCCAGCGCGCCGCAGCGGCGCTCATGAACGCCTCAATGTGCTCCGGGTGGATCCGTGTCTTGTAGGCAGAACCCAGCAACCAGCGGCACAGGCTCAGGTAGTACGTCCAGTTCAACGGCGGGTGGTTGCGGTAGGCCCAGGTCATGAAGCCGCGAAAAATATTCAGGCCATCGGGCGGGTCGAGTTTGAGCAAGCCGGGGCAAACGTCGAACAAGGTGTGCCAGTACGGCAGCAGTCGGGTGTCCAGGTGCACGAAGCTGCGCGCATTGCCCGGGTAATCCGGAAACGGCAGAAGAAAATCCGCCCGGCCTGCCCGCGAGGCTTGACGCCCCCGACGCGCGGCACTGGCCGCTTGGGCCGTTGAATCCCGCATCCCCTCTTTCGCGCCCTGCGGCGCAGTTTGCCTCGGCATCGATCGCCGGTTCAAACCTTGAAAACCATCAGCCATCTGCTGTTCCTTCGCGTGTCAGCGTTAACCGTGAGCACCGACGGGGCCGGGCGAATAAGGATCGCCAGGGCACCGCGGGTCATGAACGACGTGCGCCGGCTCGCGCATCAGCGGCGAGGGCGAACGACGAACCAGGGGGCGCTCGTGCGCATTGGCCATTGGGGCCAGGCGCTGAGCCAGGTCAGATCAGAGGGGATGCGCGGGGATTGGCCGAAGGCCAGGAATATCGAGGGGGCGCCTTGCAGCGCCGTTCACGGGTGGGCCAGCGTGTTGGCCCAAGCCGCAGCCAGCCGCCCAGCACCAATAGCAAGGCAATGCCCAGGGTCACCGCCGAGCAGATCGGGCAGGCAAAACTGCCGGCCCAGCCGCTGGCCGACGGGTCACTGAAATCACTCTTGGACGCTGGCGCCGAATTGCCCAGGGACGAGCAGAACGCGGAGCCTGCGCCATTGAGTTGCAGGCCGCTCATCTGGCCATGGGCCAAACCGCAGGCGAACAGATTGAACAGGACGCAAAAATACAGGGTCCAGGCAATCAGCGAGCGGTCGGAACGGGCCAGTTTCATGGCGGCGACTTTACACCCAGGCAGCCGCAGGTTGAAGCGCCCATTGAACCGTGCCAACGGGCGGTGCAGAGCGGCGCGCCAGGAGTCGGCTGGCATCGCGCGTCGGCCATCAATGCACGGCCCGGGTCACCAGGAAGCTCAGCAACTCCGGCTCGTCATCCAGCTGGATGGCCTGCACCGGTCGCGGCAAGCCGTCCAGTACGGTGCGCCAGAATGCCTGGGAAACTTCATCCTGATCGTAGAAGCGCACCAGCCAGTCACTGTCACCGCTGCTCAGCACCTGGGTTGCCAGGGCCCGGCCGATGCCCTGGCGACGGTAGCGTTTCAAGATAAACAAGTCCGCCAGTTCCAGGGCGTGCAGCCCCGGCAACTCGCTGCGCTCGATCAACATGAAACCGGCGATAAAGCCATTGACCAGCAGCAGGTTCGCGCTCCATTGCGGATCCTGCCAGTAGCGCGCCAGGTGTTTCTCGTGGATGTAAAAACGTCCGTCCACCTCCACGTCTTCCTGCTCCCAGTCCGAGGACTCGTAGGCATAAAACTGATAGAGGTTACGGATCAGTTCGGCCTGCTCCGGGCCGGTCTGCACCAACTCAAGGGTGGTCTCACTCATGGCCGTTGCTCGCACGGGAGCGAACGAGGCTGGCAGGAATCGTGGATCGAAGGCATTGGCATCTCGGTCAAAAACAAATAACGAAGGCGCCACCCTTGGGGGCACCCTGGCAAGGGCCGCTATTGTTTACAAAAGCGCTCGCCAATGCCATCACCCCTCAACCACTGGAAGACCCCGACAGGGCTGGGCGATCCACCCATCGGCGCAAAACAGGTCGGGCGTGAATCCGCGCGTAGCCGCATAAAGTCCGATACAACGCCTTGCGTTCAGGATAAATTCGCGGGGAAAAGCCCGCCCCGAAAGGCTGCGCTGCATCGAATGTTTTCTGTGAGAAGCGATTTTGAATACCCTGATGCCCTTCAGCGTGATCCCCACTGTTCTCCCTCACCCTCAGTCGTCGGCGGTAACCCCATGATTGAAGTCACCGAGCTTTCCATTGCCGAGCTGCGTGCCGCGCTCGAATCCGGCCAGACCACTGCGGTGGAACTGGTGCAGGCCTACCTCGCCAGGATCGACGCCTACGACGGCGCCGACACGCCCACCGCGCTGAATGCCGTGGTGGTGCGCAACCCCGCCGCGCTCGACGAAGCCAAGGCATCCGATGCCCGTCGCGCCAAGGGCGAACTGCTGGGGCCGCTGGACGGCATTCCCTACACGGCCAAGGACAGCTACCTGGTCAAGGGCCTCACCGCTGCCTCGGGCAGCCCGGCCTTCGCTGAGCTGATGGCCTGTCGCGATGCGTTCACCATCGAGCGCTTGCGCGCCACCGGAGCCATCTGCCTGGGCAAGACCAATATGCCGCCCATGGCCAACGGCGGCATGCAACGCGGGGTCTACGGCCGTGCGGAAAGCCCGTACAACGCCGACTACCTGACCGCGCCCTTCGCGTCCGGCTCCTCCAATGGCGCCGGGACTGCAACCGCCGCCAGCTTCGCGGCTTTCGGTCTGGCGGAAGAAACCTGGTCGAGCGGCCGGGGGCCGGCCTCGAACAACGGCCTGTGCGCCTACACGCCCTCACGCGGGGTGATTTCGGTACGCGGCAACTGGCCGCTGACACCGACCATGGACGTGGTGGTGCCCTACGCCAGGACCATGGCCGACCTGCTGGAAGTGCTGGACGTGGTGGTAGCGGAAGACCCAGACACGCGGGGCGACCTGTGGCGGCTGCAACCTTGGGTGCCGATCCCCAGCGTGGCCTCGATCCGGCCTGCGTCCTACCCTGCGCTGGCCGGCAACGGCAGCGCCCTGGCCGGCAAACGCTTCGGCGTGCCGCGCATGTACATCAACGCCGACCCAGAAGCCGGCACTGCGCCGTCCCCAGGCATCGGCGGCCCCACTGGTCAGCAGATCCATACCCGCCCGTCGGTGATCGAGCTGTGGAAGCAGGCGCGCCAGGCCCTGGAAAGCCTGGGTGCCGAAGTACTCGAAGTGGACTTCCCGCTGGTGTCCAATTGCGAAGGCGATCGTCCCGGGGCACCCACGGTGTTTACCCGGGGCCTGGTGAGCAAAGCGTTTCTTCACCATGAACTGTGGGACCTGAGCGCCTGGGCCTTCGATGATTTTCTCCAGGCCAACGGCGACCCGAAACTGCATCGGCTGGTGGACGTCGACGGGCCGTTGATTTTCCCCCACGACCCGGGAACCCTGCCCAACCGCGAAGACGACCTGGCGGCGGGCATGGACGAGTACGTGCGGATGGCCGAGCGCGGCATCACGCCCTGGAACGAAATCCCGACCTTGCCGGACGGCCTGCGCGGACTTGAAGAAACACGCCGCATCGACCTGGAACAGTGGATGGACCGACTGGGGCTGGATGCGGTGATCTTCCCGACGGTCGCCGACGTCGGGCCGGCGAACGCCGATGTCGACCCGCAGTCCGCGGACATTGCCTGGAGCAACGGGGTCTGGGTGGCCAACGGCAACCTCGCCATCCGCCACCTGGGCGTGCCCACGGTCACCGTGCCCATGGGCGTCATGCCGGACATCGGCATGCCGGTCGGGTTGACCTTCGCCGGTCGCGCCTATGACGACTCCAGCCTGCTGCGCCTGGCCTCGGCCTTCGAGTCCCTGGGCAGCAAACGCCAGGTCCCGCCTCGCACCCCGCCCCTGTCGGTCGGCCAACCCTGAGCCCCATGGGGTGTCGGCCGCAACGGCCGCCACCCCGTTTCATCAAGGCCTACAGACAAATACCGGTCCTGGTGGCTAAGCCCCTTGGCGCAAGGCCGCCATCAGTTGCTGCACCACCTGGGCCTCCACCGCACCTTGATCGTGGCCCTCCTGGAACACCGCACAACAAGCAGACGCCTGCCCCTCACTGGCGCGGTAAACCGCCAGGGTGCTGCCCGGCCCGCCGCCGGTGTGCCCGCACAGCATCAACCCACCCTCGACGGGCCCCTGCATCACGCCCAGGCCATAACCCGGTGCCTGCCAAGGGCGACCGGGAATGGGGCCGCCCAGGACGCGCGCACGCTGCAGGTCCTCAAGCAAGGCCGGCGGCAACAGATGACCGGCCAGCAGGCGATCAAGAAACTGAGTCGCCTGGGACAGCGGCCCAATCAGCAAGCCGTGGTACACCCAGGCCGGGTCGTAGCCCGCTGGGATGCCCAGGCTGAGGGTATGCAAATCAGCCTGCCGGGTGGCGAGGCGAACCGTCGACACACCCAAGGGGTGCAAGGCGCGCTGGTTCACCGCGTCTTCAAGCCCCAGGTCGGTCAGCCGCTGAATCAATCGGGCGACCAACAGGTAGCCCACATTCGAATAGCGCCAACCGGCCCCGGGCGGATAGCGCAAGGTCGAGGCATCAAGGCGTTGCAGCATCTCATCGGCTGGCCAGGCGGCCTCACCTGCGGCGACCGCCGCGTGGTAGTCGGCCAACTCGCCGTAATCCGCCAGCCCGGCTTCATGCCGCAGCAACTGGCGCAAGGTGAACGGCCCTTCCTGCAACCTGTCGTCCAGGCCGACCCGGCCATCACGCACCAGCGACAGCGCGGTCGCGGCAAGCACGGTCTTGCTGAAGCTCCACCAAGGCAGCACGGTGCCCAGGTTGTCGGGCGTCAGAGGGTGGCCGTTGGCGATCGATGAAAAAAGCATGGGAGGGCGAGCCTGCTGGTTGGAAGGAAAAACGCACCCGCCCTGAGGCCAGTGCCGGTGCAAAGTAGCGTTTCCCTGCGGCCTGGGGCAACTGCCGGGCCTCTATTGCCAAGGCGCTACTGTTCCAGCATCAAGCCTCGCCACTTGATCGGGGGATGGTCCGCCGCAGGAATCAATAGCGGGTGGGTCGGGGACTGTGGGTCGCGGTTGTCGACCACGGCGTTCTGCCCCTCGGCGACCCCGGCCTGCGCTTCGCCCTCCGGCACCGGAGCCGGGGGCTGTTCTGGCGTTGCTGGTTCAATCACGGTTCTGACTCTTTATCGATGCCCTGGGGCTGCGATGGCCAAGGCCAATAAGTGCCTGGCCAACGGAATAACGAAGGGGTTGGCGACCTGGCTCATGGGTTGCCTTCAGGAGTCCTGCGTTGGGGGTACGGCGAGCGCGGGTAGCGCTCTGCCGCGTGCGCCCTCTCACTCGTCGAGGAACTGGATCGCGTGCTGGAGGAAACGCTCGGGGTACTGGTACTGCGCGCCGTGGCCGGCATCGGGGTAGATCAGCAACTGGGCGTTGGGCAGGTTCTGCACCAGGTGCCAGGAATTGATCGAGGCAATCATCACGTCGTGGGTGCCGTTGAGGACCAGGGTCGGTTGCTGGATCGCCTTGAGGTAGGCGTAAGGGTTCTCCCCCGCCAGCGGCACCAGGTAGGCACCGTGGGCCTCAGCCTGGGCCTGGGCAACGGCGGCCGAGCTGGGCGGGTCCTGATCGAGGCGCTGATGGCGACGCTGCCAGAAGGCCAGGCCCGCTTGCTTGGCCGCTTCAGAACGGCCGAAGAACAGGTAGAGAAAATCTTCCACGGTCGGCACCGGTGTCGGCGCCACCTCCAGCACCTTGGGCTCCATGGTCGGGTCACCGCCACGCAGGCCGGTGCCGAGCAGCAACAGTTTGCGCACCCGCTGCGGATGACGCAGCGCCACTTCCTGCACCTGCAGGCCGCCTATGGAGAAACCCAGCAAGTCGACCTGTTCCAGGCCCAACGCCTCGATCACGGCGGCGATGTCGTCGGCCATGTCCTCGATGCGGTTGCGCGGCGTGCCGGTGGACGAGGCGACGCCGCGACCGTTGAACAAAATGACTTCCCGACCGGCGGCCAGGCCGTCGGTCAGCAGCGGGTCCCAGTGGTCCAGGCCACCACGAAAGTGCTGCACGAAGAACAGCGGCACGCCTGAGGGCTGGCCCCAGCGACGGTAGGCAAAACGCTCACCGTCTACGTCGATGAAACGGGTCGGTGCGTTCAGATGGGTATCGCTCATGGCGGAAGTCCTCAGGGTGAGTGGCGAGCCGTTATGATGTCGATCATAATCTAAACCGTCAACAGCTTTGATGACGTTCGACATCAATGTATATTCAGCGCCTTCACCCACAGGAGGCATCGAGGGATGAGGGTCACCAAGGCACAGGCACAAGCCAATCGGGCACACATCGTCGAGACCGCTTCCGAGTTGTTTCGCGAACGGGGTTACGACGGCGTGGGGGTGGCAGACCTGATGGCCGCTGCAGGCTTTACCCACGGCGGGTTCTACAAACACTTCCGCTCCAAGGCCGACCTGATGGCCGAAGCGGCGGCCTGCGGCTTTGCCCAGAGCCAGAGCAATGGCGCGGGCATGGACCTGGCCACCTTCTTCACCCTCTACCTGTCACGGGAACACCGGGACGCACGGAGCCAGGGCTGCACCATGGCCGCCCTGAGCGGTGATGCGGCGCGTCAATCGGACGAGGTCAAGGCGACCTTTGCCGAAGGCATCGAAGGCCTGCTCAAGGCCCTTGAACAAGGGGCCAAGCCGTCGAGTGACGCGGATCGGCAAGCCACGCGCACGTCGATGATCGACCTGCTGGCCCACGCCATCGGCACCATCGTGTTGTCCCGGGCCTGCCCGGATGACTCGCCGCTGGCCGATGAAATCCTCGAGGCCGGCCGCCGCAACCTACTCCCCTCCCTGCCAGCCGCGGAGTGAACTGCCCGCAACGCCGCAGGCCCGCGCGCGGACCTTGATTCACCCTGTGCCACGCCATCGTTGCGCACGACTAACGTCAACAAATCTGCGTCATCATTCGCCACTGCAAGCCACAGCACGCCCACTCGGCGCGCTGGCGGATGACCGCGCACGGCCCGTGGCGCCTGCCTGCGCCGGCTGTGACTCGTCGAAAATACATTTCCGACCTTTCGGTCTGAGTTAACTGCGGGCACAATGCCTGCCCTTTTTTGGCTAGCCTGGCCGGAGGCCTCGAAATGATCAAAACGCCGTACTACCTCATCGACAAACAAAAGCTGCTGAGCAACATGCAGAAGATCGCCTACGTGCGCGAACAGTCGGGGGCCAAAGCCCTGCTGGCACTCAAGTGCTTCGCCACCTGGTCGGTGTTCGACCTGATGCAGCAATACATGGACGGCACCACCTCGTCCTCGCTGTACGAGCTCAAGCTCGGCCGGCAGAAGTTCGAAGGTGAAGCCCACGCCTACAGCGTGGCCTGGGCCGACGATGAAATCGAAGAGATGCTGGATAACTGCGACAAGATCATCTTCAACTCCATCGGCCAGTTGCAGCGCTTCGCCGAACGCTCCGAGGGCAAGATCCGCGGCCTGCGCGTGAACCCGCAAGTGAGCAGCTCCGACTACCTGCTGGCCGACCCGGCGCGTCCGTTCAGCCGTCTGGGCGAGTGGGACCCGGTGAAGATCGAAGGCGTGATCGAGCAGATCTCCGGCTTCATGTTCCACAACAACTGCGAGAACGGTGACTTCGGCCTGTTCGACCAAATGCTCTGCACCATCGAAGAACGCTTCGGCGCGCTGCTGCACAAGGTCGAGTGGGTCAGCCTCGGCGGCGGCATCCACTTCACCGGTGAAGACTATGCGGTGGACGCTTTCTGCGCGCGCTTGAAGGCCTTCTCCGAGAAGTACGGCGTACAGGTCTACCTGGAACCCGGCGAAGCGGCGATCACCAACAGCGCCTCCCTGGAAGTCACCGTGCTCGACACCCTCTACAACGGCAAACACCTCGCCGTGGTAGACAGCTCCATCGAAGCCCACCTGCTGGACCTGCTGATCTACCGCCTCAACGCCAAGCTGGCGCCGAGCGACGGTGAATACACCTACATGGTGTGCGGCAAATCCTGCCTGGCCGGGGACATCTTCGGCGAATACCCATTTGATCGTCCGCTGGCCATCGGCGATCGGCTGTCGTTCATCGACACCGCGGGTTACACCATGGTCAAGAAAAACTGGTTCAACGGCCTGAAAATGCCGTCCATCGTAGTGAAACAACTCGACGGTACAGTCGAAGTGGTTCGTGAATTTGGTTACGACGACTACCTGTCCAGCCTTTCGTAAGCTGGCGGATAAAGGAGAGATAAAGCAATTGAAAAAGAACGTTCTTATCATTGGTGCAGGAGGTGTCGCCAAGGTGGTGGCCCACAAGTGCGCGCAGCACAACGACGAACTCGGTCGTATTGCTATCGCGTCGCGCAACATCTCCAAATGCCAGGCCATCATCGACAGCGTCAAGGCCAAGGGTAGCCTCAAGGTTCCCGCCGACATCCAAGCCTTCGCGCTGAACGCCCTGGACGTGGAAGCGACCAAGGCCCTGATCCGCGAGACCGACTCGCAGATCGTCATCAACGTCGGTTCCGCGTTCCTCAACATGTCGGTGCTGCGCGCCTGCATCGATACCGGCGTGGCTTACCTCGACACCGCCATCCACGAAGAGCCGGGCAAGGTCTGCGAGACCCCGCCGTGGTACGGCAACTACGAGTGGAACCACCTGGAAGAGTGCAAACAGAAGAACATCACCGCCATTCTCGGCGTGGGCTTCGACCCGGGTGTGGTCAACGCCTATGCGGCGCTGGCACAGCAACAGCATTTCGACCGCATTGATTCGATCGACATTCTCGACGTCAATGCCGGCTCCCACGGCAAATACTTCGCCACCAATTTCGACCCGGAAATCAACTTCCGCGAGTTCACCGGACAGGTGTGGAGCTGGCAGAACAGCCAGTGGACCAGCAACACCATGTTCGAAGTCAAACGCACCGACGACCTGCCGGTTGTCGGTTCGCAGAACCTCTACCTGACCGGCCACGATGAAGTGCACTCGCTGTCGAAAAACCTCGACGTGCCCAACGTGCGCTTCTGGATGAGCTTCGGCGAACACTACATCAACGTGTTCACTGTGCTGAAAAACCTTGGCCTGCTCTCCGAGCAACCGGTGAAGACCGCCGAAGGCCTGGAAGTCATCCCGTTGAAAGTGGTCAAGGCCGTACTGCCCGACCCGTCTTCGCTGGCCCCGGGCTACACCGGCAAGACCTGCATCGGCGACCTGGTCAAAGGCACCAAGAACGGCCAGCCACACGAGCTGTTCATCTACAACGTGGCCTGCCACGAAGAAGCCTTTGCCGAGACGGACAGCCAGGGCATCTCCTACACCGCCGGCGTTCCTCCAGTGGCTGCGGCCCTGTTGGTGGCCCGTGGCGAATGGGATGTGCAACGCATGGCCAACGTCGAAGAGCTGCCAGCCGAGCCGTTCCTCAAGGCCCTGGATGTGATGGGCCTGCCCACCCGCATCAAGGACGCCGCGGGCGACCGCCCTTGGGACGCTATCGCCTGATAGCCCCTGAACAGGCAGGGGGGCCCCTCACGGCGCCCCTTGCCTGCTCCCCTCCTCCCGCCCCTGCGGGGTTGCACCGATACCCTGCCATTGGCCCAGGCCGCCGCCGAACATCCTCCCCCCACCACGCAAAAACGCCCCCTGCCGTTGTACACAAAATACTTGTTAAAGATTTACACCTGTCGAGCCGAAACAAGGTTGATAGCAAATAGCCTTTTTCCGTCAGGCACCGGCCATTTGCCCCGCTCTCTCCGCTGATGGTCGTCACCATGAAAATAAAAACTAAGCTCGTGCTTGCGTTCGTATTGGTCGCCTTTATCCCGGTCAGCCTGGTTGCCGTGATCTCAGTGCTTAACACCCGCACCCAGGCGGTGGATCAGTTCATTGATGGCAGTACCCGGGAAATCCGCCAGATTGACGGCAATATCCGGCAGTTTTTCGACGGCACCCAGCAGAACGTCGATCAAATGGCCACCGATCCTGTATACACCTCGGTCGCCACGCTGAAGGATTACCAGGGCGCCGACGCCGCCAGCCAGCCCATGCCTGCGGCGGCGCAGAAGGTGATCGAGCAGTTCGCGCGCCATGGCACGACCCACCCGGCGGCAGCGATTCTGTCCATCGGCCTGGAAGACGGCACCTACGCCAAATGGCCGGATGACCCGCAACTGGCCAAGTACGATCCGCGTGCCCGCCCCTGGTACAAGGCCGCCATGGCCAGCCCGGGCAAGACCGTGCGCACCCCGGCGTACTACTACGACAAAGACGATGTGGCCCTGGTGGGTACTGCCCGGGCGATGCTCGACAACGCCGGCAAGGCCAAGGGCGTGTTTGTCGTCAGTGTTTCCCTGAAGAACCTCACGGAGCTGGTCAAGAGCATCAAGTTGGGTGAAAGCGGTTACGTAATGCTGATCGAGGACGGCACCGTGCTGGTCGACCCTCGCGACGCCAAGCACAGCTTCAAGCAGCTCAAGGACCTGGGCGCGCCCTATGCCCACCTGGCTGCCACGCCACAAGGCCCCACCGAAGTGGAGATCGACGGCGTGCGCTACATGGCCAATATCTGGACCTCCCCCGGCCTGGGCTGGCGCTACGTCGGTTTGATCGAGTACAGCGAAGTCATGGCGGCGGCGACCCGCATGACCTACCTGACCGCAATCATCGTGGTGGTGCTGGCGCTGATCTTTGCCCTGATGGCCGCAGCGTTTTCCCAAGTCATCGTCAAACCCATCGGCCAGGTCAGCACCGGCCTGCAGTCGATCGCCCAGGGCGAAGGCGACCTGCGCCGTGACCTGGAAGTCCAGGGCAAGGACGAAACTGCGGAACTGGCCGGCTGGTTCAACAAGTTCCTGGCCGCCATACGCCAGTTGATCCAACGCATCGGCGCGGCCTCGACCAACCTGCAGGACGCCTCGCGGGTCAACAGCGAAGTGGCCAACAACATGAACGAAGCCGCCGGGCGTCAGCGCGAAGCGGTGGAACTGGTCTCCACGGCGTTCAACGAGATGGTGGCGACCGCCAACGAGGTGGCCCGTTCGTGCAGCCATGCCGCGGACTCCGCCGAGAGCGGGCACCGTCGGGTGGCCGAGGGCAAGCAACAGATCGAGTTGACCACCGACAACGTCAACCGCCTGGGCAGCCGCCTGACGGAATCGTCCCAGGCCATGGTGGAACTGGAAGCCGGCAGCCGCAGCATCAACCAGATCCTCGGCACCATCCGCGCCATCGCCGAACAAACCAACCTGCTGGCCCTGAACGCGGCCATCGAAGCGGCCCGGGCCGGTGATCAAGGTCGGGGCTTTGCCGTGGTGGCGGATGAGGTACGGGCCCTGGCCAAGCGCACCTCCGACTCCACCGGTGAAATCGACCAACTGCTCAGCACCTTGGGCAACAAGACCCAGGAAGTGTCGCAGAAGATGGAAAGCTGCCTGGACCTGTCCCGCGCCAGCGTGTCGTCGATCGAGAGCGCACGGGACAGCTTCGAGGGCATCCAGTTGTCGGTGAATGAAATCCGCGACCAGAACCTGCAAATCTCGGCAGCCGCCGAGGAACAGCACAGCGTGGCCGAAGAGATCAACCGGCATATCCAGCAGATCTACGACGAGGCGCGCCTGGTGGAAAGCCTGGCCAGCTCGGCGCAAGAAGACTCCGGACGACTGTCGAACCTGTCGAATGAACTGAACGGTTTGGTGGGACGCTTCAAGTCTTGAAACCAGGGGCCTGCAACGGGCCCCGATCAATGCGCACCCATAAAAACGCTGCTCGAATGAGCAGCGTTTTT
>NZ_JALQCX010000057.1:0-36530 GCF_023241665.1 Pseudomonas morbosilactucae
GGCCCGTGCTGGAGACCATCCGGGTTCCGACCTTGATCGTGGTCGGCGAAGACGACGAAATCACCCCCGTTGCCGAGTCCCGGGAAATCCATCGCGGCATCCCCCAGTCAAGGCTGGTGGTGTTGCCGCAATGTGGGCATCTGCCGCCCCTGGAATACCCGGAGTTGACCACCGAACTGTTGCGCCGTTGGCTGAGTGACGAAGCACACGTCTGATGCCTGCAACTCACCCTGTTCCCCCTGACTGATGGCCGTACCTTGAACGAGCAGATTCGATTGCCCGGCGTCGTGGGCATTTCCCTCCTGGGCCTGTTGCAGATTCTGGTCTGGGGCGGGTCGTTCTTCCTGATGGCAGTGATGGCCGAGCCGATCATGGACGAGACCGGCTGGGCCAGCCAGTGGGTGTACGGCGCCCTGTCCCTGAGCATCCTGGTCTCGGCCTTGTTGGCACCGCTGACCAGCCGCCTGATTGCCCGCTACGGCGGTCGACCGGTGCTGGCCAGTAGCGGCCTGGGAGTGGCCATCGGCTTGTTCCTGCTGGCTACTGCCAGCTCGCTGCCGCTGTTTCTGCTGGCCTGGGCCGTCGTCGGGGTCGGCATGGCGCTCGGGCTTTATGAGGCGCTGTTTGCGGCGCTGGGGGCCGCGTATGGGGAGCGGGCGGGCAGTGCGATCACCGGGGTCACCCTGATTTCGGGCTTTGCCACCACCTTGTCCTGGCCAGCCGTGGCCCTGGCCATCGAGCACCTGGGCTGGCGCGACACCTGCCTGGCCTATGGGGTGTTGCTGGTGATGGTGGTGGCCCCGGCGTACTTCTGGGCGCTGCCCCGAGGCGGTGTGCCCCGGGCGAAAAGCAACGTGGCGGTCGAACAGCCGCTGTCCATCGATTCGCGGACCTACCTGCTGCTGACCCTGATCTTTGCCCTGGGCGCAGTGATCATGACCGCCATGTCGGTGCAGTTGGTGTCATTGCTCCAGGGCCAGGGTTATTCCCTGGCGGCGGCCATCGGCCTCAGCGCCTTGCTCGGGCCCAGCCAGGTGGGGTCGCGGGTGCTGCAAGTGTTTGCGCGCAAGCGCCACCCGATCTGGACCACCCTGATCTCGGTGGTCCTGGTAGCCATCGGCCTGGTGTTGGTGGCGGCGGCGCCAGCCCTGACGGCCTTGGGCCTGGTGTTGTATGGCGCCGGCAATGGCCTGCGGGCGATCGTTCGCGGCTTGTTGCCCCTGGCGCTGATGTCGCCGGCCCAGTACGTGCTGTTGATGGGGCGCATGGCGCGGCCGTCGTTGATTGGCCAGGCGCTGACGCCATTGGCCGGCGGCTACCTGGCGCAGACCCTGGGTGCCGGCAGTGTGCTGGCGAGCCTGGGCGGCCTGGCGCTGTTGAATGTGCTGCTGGTGCTGTTGTTGATGCGCCGGGTGTAATACCTGGTTCAACCCTTGGCCGAAGGCGCTGGCAGCAGTTCGTTGATCAGGTTGAACAGGGTGGTTTTGACCGCGCTGTTCAGGTCCGTCCAGGCCAGGCCGGTGGTGGCCTGGTAGGTGCCTAGCTCCAGGGGCCTGGACTGGACATTGGCGGGCAGTGCGCGGCCGGCGTTGGCCGGTAGCAGGCCCACCCCGAGCCCGGCGGACACCAGGGCCAGCATGGTGGTGAATTCCCCCAATTCGGCGGCAATCGGCAGCGGCGCACCCTGGCGGTTCAGGGCCTGCATCAGTTCATCGTAGAAGCCGGGGGCGTAGCGCCGGGCCAGGATAAACAGCGGCACATTCGCCAGGTCCTTGGGGTGCAGTTGGCTGCAGGCTGCCAGGGGATGAGCGTCGGGCAGGGCGACGATGAAGCTTTCCCGCAGCACCTCGCGGGTGTGGATACCGGGGTGGATTGCTGGCAAGCGCATCAGGCCGAAGTCCAGCTGGCCGTTTTTCAAGGCCACGGCTTGGTCCGGGCCGGGCATGTCCTTGAGCTCCAGTTCGATGCGCGGGAAGCGCTGGTGCACGGCGCGGATCAAGGTCGGCAGCAGCTCAGGCAGCACCGACGACACAAACCCCAGACGCACCCGACCAATTTCCCCACGCCCGGACGCCCGGGCCACGTCGGCCGCATGGGCGGCCTGGTGCAGGGTCGCCTGGGCCTCGGGCAAGAAGATCGCGCCCACTTCGGTGAGGGCCACCGAGTGCCGGTTGCGCTCGAACAGGCGCACACCCAGTTCCTCTTCCAACAACTTGATCTGCATGCTCAGGGCCGGTTGCACGATGGCCAGGCGCTGGGCCGCGCGGCCGAAATGCAGCTCCTGGGCCAGGGTGACAAACGAGCGCAGGTGTTTGATTTCCATCCGGGGGCTCCAGGGGGGCAGGGTCTGAAAGCGCTGATCATAGATTTTGATTACCAGATCAGCAATGACGATTGGACGCCGTCCCCGGGCTGCGGTGAAGTGACGGCAAGGCCGGTACAACAATAAGCGGTCGTTTTGCGGAGAACAGCATGTCATTCAACACCAGTAGCTTTCAGCTCCATGGGCGTCGTGCCCTGATCACCGGTTCGTGCCGCGGCATCGGCCTGGAACTGGCCCGGGGCCTGGGCGCCGCCGGGGCCAGTGTGGTGATCAATGATCGCAATGCGGAGAAGGCGCGACGGGTGGCCAGCCAGTTGCGCGACGAAGGGATTGAGACCGCGTTTGCGGTGTTTGACGTCACCGATCGCGAGCAGCTGTTGGACGCCATCAACCGCGTGGAAGCGGACACCGGGCCCATCGACATCCTGGTGAACAATGCTGGCATCCAGCGCCGTGCGCCGCTGGAGGACTTTGCCGCCGAGGACTGGCACGCCCTGATGCGGGTCAACCTCGACGGGGTGTTCCACGTTTCCCAAGTGGTGGCCCGGCACATGATTGCGCGCCGCCGCGGCAAGATCATCAACATCTGCTCGGTCCAGAGCCAACTGGCGCGCCCGACCATCGCTCCGTATGCCGCCTCCAAGGGCGCGGTGAAAATGCTCACCCAGGGCATGTGCGCCGAGTGGGCGCGCCATGGCATCCAGGCCAACGGCCTAGCCCCCGGCTACTTCGCCACCGAGATGAATCAGGCCCTGGTGGACAACCAGGAATTTTCCCAATGGCTGTGCAAACGCACCCCGGCCGGGCGTTGGGGCCGGGTTGAAGAACTGTGCGGCGCGGCAGTGTTCCTGGCGTCGGCCGCCTCCGATTTCATCAACGGTCAGACCCTGTTCGTCGACGGAGGCCTGACCAGCGTCGTTTGAACCCATTGCCCGTACCTGAAAAAAACAACAACAGGGGACACCCATGAGCACTCTCAAACAACCCTCGCCACCACTCGCCGAGTTGGGCGCGTCGCCTGCCCGGCACCGCGCTTCGAACACCGTCGTTAAAGGCTTTGCAAGCAAGCGCTGGCTGTACCTGATTCCGCTGATTTTCATCACCTACAGCCTGGCGTACCTGGACCGCGCCAACTACGGCTTCGCCAGTGCCGCCGGGATCGAGCAGGACCTGGGCATCACCAAGAGCACCTCTTCGCTGATCGGCGCCTTGTTCTTCCTTGGCTACTTTTTCTTCCAGGTGCCGGGGGCGATCTACGCCCAGCGCTACAGCGTGCGCAAACTGGTGTTCTGGAGCCTGATTCTCTGGGGCTTCTGCGCCATGGCCACAGGGCTGGTGACCAACATTCCGATGTTGATGGTGATCCGCGTTTCGCTGGGGATTGTCGAAGCGGCGGTGATGCCGGCAATGCTGATCTTCATCAGCAACTGGTTCACCCGCAAGGAACGCTCCCGGGCCAATACCTTCCTGGTCCTGGGCAACCCGGTCACGGTGCTGTGGATGTCGGTGGTCTCGGGGTACCTGATTCACGCCTGGGGCTGGCGCGAGATGTTTGTCATCGAAGGCGCGCCGGCGGTGCTCTGGGCCTTTGTCTGGTGGCGCCTGGCGCGGGACAAGCCCGAGCAGGTCAGCTGGCTGACCCAGGATGAGAAAGCCCAACTGGCCGCCACCCTGGCCGATGAGCAGAAGGGCATGAAGGTGGTGCGCAATTATCGCCAGGCCTTTACCAGCCCGGTGGTGTTGCAGCTGTGCTGCGTACATGCGCTGTGGAGCATCGGTGTCTACGGTTTCATCATGTGGCTGCCGACCATCATCAAGCAGGCTGCTGCCGCGGACATTGTCACCGTGGGTTGGTTGAGCGCCGTGCCTTATGTGGCCGCCGTCGCCGCCATGCTCGCGGTGTCCTGGGCCTCGGACAAACTCCAGCAACGCAAACACTTTGTCTGGCCGCTGCTGGCGCTGGGCGCCTTGGCGTTCTTCTGTTCCTACCTGCTGGGCTCCAGCCATTTCTGGTTGTCGTTTGCCTTGCTGAGTGTTGCCGGCGCCGCGCTGTACGCACCGTACGGGCCGTTTTTTGCGCTGATTCCGGAAGTCCTGCCGGCCAATGTGTTCGGCGGCGCCATCGGCCTGATTAACGCGTGCGGAGCCTTGGGGGCCTTTGTCGGTTCATGGATCGTCGGCTACCTGATCGGCCTCACGGGCAACCCGGGCGCCGCGTACCTGTTCATGACCGGGGGCGTGTTGGCCTCGGCGCTGCTGATGGCCTGGGTCAAGATCGGGCGCGATGCCCGTCAGCCGGCCTGAGCCAGCCAGCGCTCAAGCTGGGTGCGCTCCCAGGTGCTGAGCAGGCTGACCGGATCGGTGCCATAGCGCTGCCAGGTGTCGAGCGCACCCTCGCGACCTTCCGGGCTGCGGCAGCCCTGGCACAGGTGCAGGTGCTGGCCATCAAAGTCCAGCACCAGGCGCCAGCCTTGCACATCGACCCCCACCCAGCCCTGCTCGCCGGCAGGGCCCAGGTGCAGCATCGGGTGAATACCCAGGGCGGCGTCGCGCAACGTCTGGTAGACCTCGCGGGCAGTGAGCGGCGGCAGTGGCGGCACGAAGGGGGCTCCGGTAAGTCGTTGGGCGTGGTTGGATGAAGGGGGCCGAGGATAAAGCCTCGGCCCGGGTCTGTCAGCGGGGTGCCAGGCGCTCTGTAACTGTACGTGCCCGCTGACATCCCCCTCTTTGCGCTTAAACCAGATACCGCTTGAACCAGGCGATGGTCCGGTCCCACGCCAGGTTGGCGGCTTCTTCATCGTAGCGGGGGGTGGAGTCGTTGTGGAAGCCGTGGTTCACCCCGGGGTAGATGTAGGCTTCGTAGGTTTTGCCGGCGGCTTTGAGCGCTTGTTCGTAGGCGGGCCAGCCTTCGTTGATGCGGGTGTCCAGCTCGCCGTAGTGGATCAGCAACGGCGCCTTGATCCGCGCCACGTCGGCGGCTTCAGGCTGGCGGCCGTAGAAGGGCACGGCGGCCGCCAGTTCCGGATAGGCCACGGCGGCGGCATTGGCCACGCCGCCGCCATAACAGAAGCCGGTGATGCCGACTTTGCCGGTGCTGGCGTCGTGGTGCATCAGCCATTCAATGGCGGCGAAGAAGTCGTTCATCAGTTTTTGCGGGTCGACCTTGGCCTGCAGGTCCCGTCCCTTGTCGTCGTTGCCGGGGTAACCGCCCACCGAACTCAGGCCATCCGGGGCCAGGGCGATGAAACCGGCCTTGGCCACACGCCGGGCGACGTCTTCGATGTAAGGGTTCAGCCCGCGATTTTCATGGGCCACCACCACCGCCGGCAGCTTGCCGCTGGCCTTGGCCGGGCGCACCAGGTAGGCCCGCACCTGCCCGTGGCCTTTGGGCGAGGGGTAGGTGACGTATTCGGCGACGATCTCCGGGTCGGTAAAGGACACTTGTTCGGCCAGGGCGTAGTTCGGGGTCAGCGCCGCCAGGGTGGCACTGGCGGTCAGGCCCACCAGGGTGAAGGCCGCCGCGCGGTCGAGAAACTCCCGCCGGTTGATCTTGCCGTGGGCGTAGTAGTCGTAGAGTTCGAGCAGTTCCGGGGCGAAGTCTTGCGCGGTCAGACGGTCCATCGGGGGGCTTCCTTATCAATCACTCGCGGTATCCCCGGGGCGTTGGGCCTCGAAGGCTGACGAGCACGGCTTGAAGTGGGTTGATTAAAGCAGCCTTTGGCGCCCCGGCAAATGGCCGATTTGCCGAGCGGTGCCGCGCCGGGGCGGCTGGCCGAGGAGTTTTTGGTGCTGGTGACAGCACCTCCGTCGGGCCGGGGAAACGGCCGCCGGGGCAGGGCGAGGAATATTCGCCAGGCGCCTCAAGTCACCCGTTGCCACGCCGATAGCGTATCGAGCTGCCAAACAGTTTCCAGGCTTCGCGTTTCCCCCCGCATGGCCAGTGCTCGGGTCCATGCACAAGAACAATAAAGAGGACAGCCATGACCATTCTTCAGCGAGTGATCGGCGGGTTTGCCGTGTTGGTGCTGTTATTGCTGACCATGGTGGGGATCAGCTATCAAAGCACCCATTCGATCAGCGATCGCTTGACCATCATCACCGGCCAATCAGCGCCGTTGAGCCGGGCCGCCAGTGAGTTGTACGTGCATATCCTGCGGGCCAACCAGGCGTTGCTGGCGATCCTGATCAGCCAGGAACCGGCGCAGATCGATGCCGGCAAGGCGCCGTTCAACGAGAGCCTGGCGCGCTTCAACCAATTGCTCGACAGCATCCCGGCCTACATCGGCGAGCGCCCCGAGCTGCAGGCCAACCTGGCCCAGGAACGCCAGCTCAGCGGCGCCTATGCCGAGCAGGCCCAGGCGCTGATGGCGACCCACCGCCAGCACGTGGCGCAAGTGGCGCTTACCCGGGGCTTGCAGGGCTACAGCAACAGCCAGGGCGCACAGCTGACCGGCTACCTGCGCGATTACATCGCCCGAGAGCGCAACGCCGGGGTGGCGGAGAACGCCGCCGCTGCCGAGAAACTGCTGCTGGAAGTCAACAAATCCTATGACGGCCTGGCCGCCCACGCCGCCACGCCGGACATTGCCACCTTGCAGCGCCTGCTCAACCTGCAGGACGAGGTGATCCGTTCCCGCGCCCAGGCCCTGGTGGCTGTGGACCCGCGTGTGGGGCGCATCGCCGGGGTGATGGTCAACCGCCTGTTGAGCGACCTGACCGCCAGCGATGGCCTGTACCAGGCGTATCGCCAAGAGGCGACCCTGGCCCAGCAGGTGCTGCAACAGCGCCAGGGCGTGGAAAGCCGGCTGCAAGCCACCCTCGACAAAATCGGCGAGTTCGGCGGCCAGTCGCTGGACGTGGCCAACGCCGCCAAGAGCGACGCCGACGCCACCATCAGCACCAGCCGCAACCTGTTGCTGATCGCCTGTGTGCTGGCCGTGCTGGCGGCGGTGGTCATCGGCACCTGGGTCGCGTTCAGCCTGCGCCGGCCCCTGGCGGCGTTCCGCGAGGTGCTCAAGACCCTCACCGGTGGCGACATGCGGGTGCGCTTCGATGTCAGCCGCAAGGATGAATTCGGCGAGCTGGGCGGCTACCTCAACGAGTTGACCCAGGCCCTGCAGAAAACCTTCCGTGAACTGATTGGGTCGGCCGACACCCTGGCCCAGACCGCCAGTGACAATGCCCAGATCAGCGAGCGCACGACCCGGGTGGTGGATGAACAGAAAGACCGCCTGCACTCCGCCGCCTCGGCCATGACCGAGATGGAAAGCACCGTGGAAGAGGTGGCCCGCCGGGCCCAGGACACTCGCAACGCGGTGGATGACACCAGTGACCTGACCCACAAGGTGCAACAGCGCGTGGCCGAGACCATCGTCAACATCCGTCAGCAGGCCGAGCAGGTGAACAAGGCCTCGGCGGTGACCGATGAGTTGCAGAAGTACGGGCAGAACATCGACGGCATCGTCGATGCGATTCGCACCATTGCCGAGCAGACCAACCTGCTGGCCCTCAACGCCGCTATCGAAGCGGCCCGTGCCGGTGAACAGGGCCGGGGGTTTGCCGTGGTCGCCGACGAGGTGCGCTCCCTGGCCAGCCGGACCCAGGCGTCCACCAGCGAGATCCAGGAAATGATCGGCCAGATGCAGGGCAAGATTCATTCGGCGGTGCAAGTGATGAACGAAAGCCAGGTGCAATCCAATCACTGTGTGGCCCTGGCCTCCGGTGCCGACGAACTGTTGGTGGCGATGGGCGAGGCGGTGGGCAGCATCCGCGACATGAACATCCAGATCGCTGCCGCCACCGAGCAGCAAAGCGCCACGGTGCAGGAAACCAGCCGCATGGTCACCCACATCAACGACTCCGCGCAGCAAGCGGCCGATGGCGCCGAGCAGTCCGCCAGCAGCAGCCAGGACCTGTCGCAGATGGCCAAGGTGCAGCGCGAGCTGCTCCATCATTTCAGCGTATGACGCCCGGGAGTTCGAAGATGAAGCATTGGATAACGCGGTCCCTGGGCGCCAGCCTGCTGTTCGCCGGCCTGGCCCAGGCCAGCACCCCGCTGCTGGGGGTGGGCATGGCCAAGTACGACGACAACTTCCAGACCCTGCTGCGCAACGGTGTGCAGCAGCACGCCGCGGTGCTGGAGGCGGATATTTTCATGGAAAACGGCCAGGACAACGCCGAGTTGCAGATGCGTCAGTTCCGCAACCTGGTGGATTCCAAGGTCGATGCCATCGTGGTCGCCATGGTCAACGGCAAGAGCGCCCCGGAGATGCTGCGCCTGGCGGGCGAGGCGAAAATCCCTTTGGTGTTCGTCAACCGCAACCCCGAGCCGCAGACCTGGCCGGCGCGCACGGCCTTTGTCGGGTCCGATGAGCTGGAGTCCGGCACCCTGCAGATGGAGGAGCTGGCTCGCCGCGCCAACTACAAGGGCAACGTGGTGATCCTGGTGGGCGACCCGAGCAACAAGTCGTCATTGATGCGCACCGAAGACGTGGAAAAGGTCGTTGCCAAATACCCGGGCATGAAAGTGGTGCAGAAGACCGTCGCCAACTGGGAACGCAGCCAGGCCGCGACCATCGTCATGGACTGGGTCAAGCAGGGGCTGGACTTTTCGATCATCGCCGCCAACAACGATGAAATGGCGATCGGCGCCATCATGGGCCTGGAAAAGGCTGGCAAGCAGGCCCGCGATTACTGGGTCGGCGGCATCGACGGCACGCCGGACGGGCTGAAGCTGATGGCCGACGGCAAGATGGCGGTGAGCGTGTTCCAGGATGCCGTCGGCCAAGCCAACGGTGCGGTGGAAGTGGCCTTGCGCCTGGCCCGTGGCGAAACCCTGGATTCGCCCCTGCACTGGGTGCCGTTCAAGCTCATCACCCCGGAGAACCGCTTGCAGTTCGAGTGAACCCTGGCAGCGGCGTCGGGCATCCGTAGCCCCGACGCCGCCCAAGGGGCTGGGTTCACTGGGCGCCGAACAGGGTGGTCCAGTAGATGCCGGCGTCGCTTTTCGGGTCCACGGCGTAGGCCGCGCCCAGTTCGCGGAAGCTCGGGTTCATCA
Organism: Pseudomonas morbosilactucae; assembly: GCF_023241665.1. Taxonomy (NCBI): domain Bacteria; kingdom Pseudomonadati; phylum Pseudomonadota; class Gammaproteobacteria; order Pseudomonadales; family Pseudomonadaceae; genus Pseudomonas; species Pseudomonas morbosilactucae. Next base: position 9,381 of record NZ_JALQCX010000057.1, read on the forward strand.
GGTTGGCGCAATGCCCGGGGCTGGCCAGCCAGCCGTCCACCACCTTGACTGCGGTGTCTTGCCCGGCGGCGATGTTCTCGCCGATGGCCTGGCCGACATAGCCGGCCAGTTCTGCACGGTCGCCCGGTGTGCCGCCCTGGCGGTCTTTGTGATCGAAATAGTTGTTATTGGCCATGTCCCGGGTATGGGCTTCGGCGGCCGTCGCCAGGTTGGGGTTCCAGGCCAGCGGCGTGGTGGCACCGAAGCTCTGCGGGCCGCACTGGCGCGGTTGGGCGCGGGCACGGTTGATCTGCTCCAAGAGCTTCTGGCCTTCGGCCTGCCAGTCACCCAGGCGTGCCGACAACAGCGGCCGCGCCAGCACCACGCGCCAGTCACGGTCGTTGTGGCTGACGCCGATGTCGATGAATTGCGGGTCCAGCACCACTTGGCAAAAGCTCTCGCGCACGGCCTGCATCGCCGCTTGCGCATCCCGCGGGCCGGAGAGGCTGATGGCCTGCACATTGACCATCGGGTACGCAGCCCGGGCCAGGGCCTGCTGCAGGTCGCCACTGCCGTTGACCGGCAGCACCAGGCGCGGATCGGCGGCCAGGGGCGGCAGCTCCGGCGAGGCCTGGTTGGCGCAGCGTTGCACCTGGCTGCGGTAACTGTTGATCGACTCGATCAGTTGCGATTCCTCGCTGGCCTGGGCCTGGACCGCGCACAGCAGCCCCAGTAGCAAGGCGGCGGGACGCATGATGAATGACAAGACCTGCATGGATATCTCCCGAAAGCGAACTGCGCACATGATGCACGCAGCGTTGCGGGTTTTCACCCTGAACCGGTCGATCCACGGCCCAGGCTGCCGGGGCGGGGCAGGTCCACTGCGGTGAAACGCTCTGATTCCCGGGTGTCGATCAGGTCGGCGGTCGCCACTTGCCAGCGCAGCAGGCGCTCTTGCAAGGCCTGCTCGACCGGCTGATACGCCGCTTGCCCGGCCAGGTTGTGCAGTTCATGGGGGTCGCTGGCGCGGTGGTACAGCTCGGCCGGTTCGTACAGGCGCCAGACATAGGTCCAGGTGCGGTCGCGCAGGGCCACCACTTTGCCCACCGACTCTGGTCGCTGATGCTGCAAGCGGCTTTTCAGGTCGTAGGGGTAGGCGCCGCGCTCCAGCAGGTCCGACTCTTCACGGCAAAAACCGCCTTCGCTGAAGACTTCTTCACGGTGGGGTGTGTGCGGTTCTCGCAGGCAGGCGGCAAAGCTGCGGCCGAAGTGCGCGTGCCCGGCTTCGATGCCTGCCAGTTCCAGCAGGGTCGGGAAGACATCGAGCAGTTCCACCAGCGCTTCGCTGCGTTCGCCCTGGGCCAGGCCCGGCCCGGCGATCAGCAGGGGCGTGCGCACCAGGCACTCTTCCACCCCGGCAGGCCACTTTTCCACCAGGCCGTAATCCCCCAGGTATTCGCCGTGGTCGGAGAAGAAGCAGCGGTACAGCGGGCGATGGGCGTGGTGTTGGTCCAGTTGCGCCTGCAAGCGGCCCAGGTGCTGGTCGAGGCGGCTGATCATGCCGTAGTACACCGCGCGGATTTCCTGCCAGTCTTCGGTTTGCAGCTGCTGCCAGCCGTGCAGTTGGGCCAGCTCGGCGCGAAAGTCCGGCGGGCGGCCGCTGCCCTGGCGGGGTGCGGGCATCTGCGCCCGCGGGTACATCGAGTACCAGGGCTGGGCCACGGCAAACGGCGGGTGCGGCGCCAGCAACGGCACATAGAGCACCCAGGGTTCCGGCGGCGCACTGGCCAGCCAGGCTTCGGCGGTGCGGATCACCGCCTCGTCGAAATCCACCTGCTGCGCCGGCCGTTCGCCTTCGTAGTGGGCCCGCGCCAGGCTGCCCGGCGCGCTGGGCTCGCGGTGCCTGAAAAAGTCCCGCAGGTCGTTGAGCCCGGGGTCGGCAAAGCCGTGTTCATGGACCGAGGTTTCGGCGGCGCCGCGGGCGAAGGTGTCACCCCGCGCCCCGGCATGGACCACGTGATAGCCCTGGTCCTTGAAGGTGCGCAGGAAGTTCGGTTCCTCCGGCGCCAGCAGGTATTGCAGGCTGCGGTGGCCGCTGACATGGGGGTAGCGCCCGGACAGGAACGACACCCGGGACGGCGAGCAGACGCTGTGCTGGGTGAACGCTTCGGCGAAACGCACGCCTTCGGCCGCCAGGCGGTCCAGGTACGGCGTCTGCACCGGGCTTTCGGGGTTGAAGCCGGGCAGGCAGTCGACGCGCAACTGGTCGGCGACGATGACGATGAGATTGGGACGCTGGGGCATGACGGGCTCCTGGCAGAGACGGGCGATCAGAAATCCTTGCGGACCTGGATCCCGAAGTAGCGTTGATCGTCCCGTGGCACCACGCGGTTGATCGCGTTGCTGCCGCTGTTGAGCATCGGCGCGTAAGAGCGGTCGCCGAGGTTGCGGCCCAGCAGCGCCACGCGCCAACCCTGGCTGTAGTCGGCCAGGGCCACGCTGGCGTTCCAGATGCCATAGGCGCCCTGGCGGGTGTTGAGGTTCTGGTCGAGGCTGTACTGCACTTCGCTCTGCCAGTTGTAGTCAGTGGACAGTTCCACATCCAGGCCATTGTCCAGGGGGATGCTGTAGTCGGCCCGCACGTAGCTTTTCCAGTCCGGGGCAAAGGGCAGGGGCTTGCCATTGATCGAGCAACTGGCGGCTGCGGCGGCCGGGCAATTGAACTCCTCGATGCGTGCATGGGTGTAGGCCAGGGCGCCGGACAGCTTGAGCTGGCGAGTGGCCTGGAACGCGTAGTCCAGCTCCACGCCCTGGGTACGCACGGAGCCGGCGTTGATCAGACGCGTTACCGGTGAGCCACCCACCAAGTCGTAGAAGTTGGCCTGGTAGTTGTCGTAGTCGGTGCGAAACAGCGCCAGGTTGGCGGTCAGGCGTTTATTGAAGGCGCTGCTTTTCAGGCCGATTTCGTAGGCGTTGGAGGTTTCCGGATCCAGGGCCTCGGTGTCCGCGGCATACATCTGGAAGTAGACGTTATAGGCCGGCCCCTTGTAGCCCCGGGAATAGGTGACGTAGCCGGTCAGGTCATCGCTGAAATCATGTTGCAGGCCCAGGCGCCCGGACAGGCCGTTGTCGCTGTGCTCGCCGGAGGAGGCGAACGAGGGGCGCATCGAACGCAGGGTGACTGCCGAGGTGGAGACCCGTTCATGGTCGTACTCGACCTGGTCGTGGGTGGCCCGCAGGCCGATGATCGCGCGCCAGTCCTCGGTGAAGTTCAGGGTGCTCTCGCCGAACAGCGCGTAGCTGTTGTTGGTGGCGCTGAACTTGCCCCAGGCGCTGTTGAGCACACCGTTGTTCACCAGTTGCCGGCGGTAGCCCTCGTTGGACTGGCCGTGGAACAGGTAGGCCCCGGCCACGTATTCGAGGAACTGGCCACTGGGGGAGGCGATGCGCAGCTCCTGGCTGTACTGGTCGTAGTCGACCTTGCCGGCATCGTGCAGGGCGTCCTGGGGCAGGCCGGCGAGGCCGTCCTGATCCTGGTACTGGCGGTTGTCCCAGCCGCGCCAGGCGGTGATCGAGGTCAGGGTGTGGCTGCCCAGGGTCCAGTCCGCCTGGGCCGAGAGGCCTTTGTGGATGTCGTTGGACCAGGTCTTGAAATCGTTCTCCACGCTGCGGTTTTCCCGGTCGATCGGTGCCGGGAAGTTGTTGGCGAAACGCTCGGTGCTGGCTTTGATCGCCACACCGCTGGGGGTGGTGTTGTCGCCGTCGCTGTAATCGCCGATCAGGGTCAGCCGAAAGTCTTCGTTGGGCTTGAACTGCAATTTGCCGCGCACGCCCTGGGTGCTGTAGCCGTTGACCCGGTGGCCGTTGTATTCGTTGGTGACGTTGCCGTCATAGTCGCCCCACAGGGTGCTCAGGGAGCCTTTGAGGGTGTCGCTGAGGGTGCCGCCGATGCCGAAGCGAGTGCGGTTTTCATTGCCCTTGCCGAAGTGTGAGTAATCGACGTAGCCGTGGGTCTCGTCGCTGATGTCGCGGCTGATGACGTTCAGCACCCCGGCCGAGGCATTGCGCCCGAACAGCGTGCCCTGGGGGCCGCGCAGCACTTCGATGCGTTCCACTTCCATCAGGTCCAGGGTGGCCTGGCCCGGGCGCCCGTAGACCACGCCGTCGATCACCGTGGCAACGCTGGGCTCGACCCCTGGCGAGGTGGAAATGGTCCCGACACCGCGCACGAACAGGGAAGAGTCCTTGCTCGACGCGGCAGGGCGGTAGTTCAGGGTCGGCACTCGCTGGACGATGCTAGCGACGTTGTTGCGGTTCTCCCGCTCCAGCTGTTCGCCGTCCACCACCGACACCGCGACCGGCACTTGTTGCAGTGAGGCTTCGCGGCGGGTGGCGGTGACGGTCACGGTTTTCAGCGCGGTGTCGTTACTGGGCTGGGCGCTGCTGGTGGAGCTATCGGCCGCATGGGCCGCAGGTGCGGCCAGCAACAGGGCAAGGGCATTCAGGGCGGTCAGGGACTGCCACGGTCGGCAAGGCTTCGGGTTCATGTTCAAGCTCATTCTTGCAGGTCATTCTGGCCGTCCTGGTAGTGGTGGCGGAGCAAGGCAAGCAGACGCTGTGGGGTGAATTAGGTTATGTGTTTTTGGTCTTTCCACTGGCGTGCATGACCACTGGATAATGCCGCCGCCAGGTTTGCGGCGGTCGATCGCGAGCCTTTGTATCAATGCGTGCTGCCCCTGAGAAATTCCTTAGGCGCATCGCGCTCATGACTAAAAGGTCTGAGCATGGATTTACGGCAGCTGCGGCATTTCATGGCCTTGGCCACTCACTTGAATTTCACCCGCGCTGCGGACATTGCCTGCATCACCCAGTCGGCGTTCAGCCGCAGCATCCAGGGCCTGGAAAGCGAGCTGGGCTGTGCCCTGGTGGAGCGCAGCAGTCGCGGCGTGGTGCTCACGGCCAAGGGCGAGGCGCTGCGGGTGCGCGCTGCACGGCTGCTGGAAGATGCCAGCAACCTGCGCGATGAGATCGGCGCGGGGGAGCCCGAGGACGCGGCCCTGCAGCTGCGTTTCGGCTCCGGGCCCCTGGTCACCGCGCGCCTGGTGCCCGAGGCGCTTGGGCGTTTTCTCACGCGCTTCCCCAAGGCCGAAGTGGACCTGCGGGTAGAGAAACCCTCGAACCTGCTGGCCTTGCTGGACGAGGGCGAGATCAGTTTCCTGGTGGCCGACCTGCGCCATATGGAAATCGGCACCCGGCACCTGGTGCGGCCCTTGCGCTTTCGCCGTTTTGGCGTGTTTTGCCGCGCCGGGCACCCGCTGGTGGAGGAGGCGCAATTGGCGTTCGCGCGCCTGGGTCATTACCCCAAGGTCGCCTCGATGCTGCCGTGCGAGTTGCGTGCAGTGCTCTGCGGGTTGTGGGGGCGTGACGGCGCGGCGCTGAACATGGAGACCTCCTACAACGACCTGTTGCCGAAGATCGTCGCCAGCTCCGACAGCCTCGGCGTGGCCCCCCTGGAAATGATCGAACCCTTGCTGGAGAGCGGGCACTTTCGCCTGCTGCGTTGCAGCGACGCGCCGCCGTTGTTCCTCGACGGCGGCGCGTGCCTGGGGATTGTCCAGCGTTCCGAGCAGCCCCTGAGCGAGGCGGCCCGCTGCATGATCGACGCCCTGCTGGACGCTGATGACAGCCTCTCCGACGAGTTGGTGGACGCGCCGGCGTACAGCCTGATCAACCAGCTGGCGCTGTAGCCCGGCCCTGGCTGTCGTAGTCCGGCCAGGTGCCTTGCAACTGCTGGCGGCGCAGGGCCTGTTCGACGAACTGCGGGGCGAACCAGTCCTTGACCTCGAAGCTGCGGCGAATCAGGCGCAGTGCCTTGGCCTGCTCGATGCTCTGGCTGAAGCTGGTGCTGAGGAAGGCGTCGAGCCGGGGTGAAAAGCGAAAGTCCAGGTCGGCCCCCGCGGCCTCTTCCCGGGCCAGTGCAGCCGGGATGCCGCTGGCCTGTTCCTGCTGCACCAGGTACTGCTCGTAATGCTCGGGCACCTTGAGCCAGGCGGCGTTGCTCACCAGCACGTCCACCAGGGTCTGGGTCGCTTCGGGGTAGCGCTGGATAAACCCCTGGCTGGCCACCAGGCCGCTCTGGGTGGTGGCCAGTAACGGCATCGACTGGGTGCTCAAGGGCACTTCGATGCCTTGGCTGCGCAGGGTCAGCAGGTTGTAGTTGGACCAGGTGGCGTCGATCTGCCCGGCCACCAGCGCGGCCATGGCGGCGGTCCAGTCGAGGTTGATGATCTTCAGGTCTTTTTCGCTGAGCCCGGCATTGGCCAGTACGCGGCCGAACGACAGCTGGTCGGCGGTGCCACGGTACAGGGCCACGCGCTTACCCTTGAGGTCCTGGATCTGGCGGATACCGGCTTGCGGGGTGCTGGCAAGGAACAGGTGAGTGCCCCGTGAGCCCAGCAGCAGGCGCGTGTCCAGGCCGCTGGCGCGACCGATGATTGCGGCCAGGTCGCCGAGGGCGGCGAAGTCCAACTGGCCGTTGGCAAAGGCTTCATTGATGGCCGGCCCGGCGCCGCGAAAGAAATGCCATTCCACCCGGGTGCCTTGCTGGGCGAACGCCTGCTCCAGTTGCTGGCGCTGGTGGGCAACCCCCAGCAGCCCGGGGGCGTAAGGCTTGGCCCGGGTGCTGAGGTCCGGCACGCCGATGCGGATCACTTCCGGGACAGATTGCGCCAGGGCCACCTGGGCCCCCAGCAGCAGGCCCAGGGCCAGGGCGACGATCCCCCTTGCTCGGCCGATCATGGCTGGGCCTGCGTCAGTGAAGGGTTCGGGCCCCAAGGGCGTTGTTCTTCCAGCACGGCGGCGCGACGCACTCGGCGCACCTGGGGGAAGTAGTCCGACACCGCCAGATGCTGGGTGCTGCGGTTGTCCCAGATTGCCGCGCACTGGGCCTGCCAGCGCCAGCGCACCTGGAATGCCGGGTTCTCCAGGTGGCGAAACAGCAACTGCAACAGCGCCTGGGATTCCAGCGGGCTCAAGCCGACGATATGGGAGGTGAACGCCTGGTTGACGAACAGCGAGCGTCGCCCGGATATCGGGTGCACCCGTACCACGGGGTGCCGAGTGGGGGCGGGCAACCTGGCCAGGCGTTGCAGCAGGTCCGGCTGTTCGATGGCCCCGGGGTAACCCATGGCCGGCAGCACGCTGTGCATGGCTTCCAGGCCTTCCAGCAACTGGCGCAGGGGCGCCGACAAGGCCTCGAATGCCGCCTCGTTGTCGACCCACAGGGTGTCGCCGCCCACTTCGGGAATCGTCTCGGCATGCAGCACGCCGTATTTGAGCGGGCGCTCGGCGAAGGTCACGTCGGCGTGCCAGGTGTCGTTGGCGCCTTTGCGCGACGGGTCGTAGTTGAACACCACCAGCTCGTTGACCTCCTGGTGGGCTTCAAAGGTCGGGTGCACATGCAACTCGCCGAGGCGTGCGGCGAAGTCGCGCTGTTGCGCGGCGCTCCAGTGTTGCTGGGGAAAGAACAGCACCTTGTGCTGCACCAGGCTGGCTTCCAGTTGGGCCAGTTGCCGGTCGTCGATGCTGTGCAGTTGCAAGCCGTCGATCCTGCCCCCCAGGTGCGGGGTCAGGCGCTCGATGGTCCAGGGCGGGGTCAGGGGCTGGGCGGCGTGGGCGGGCATGGCTTACCTCGAATCGATAAAAGACGGTGAGGGTCGCGACTCTAACCAGCGGCCTGGCGGGGCGGCCAATGCGTTGCAGGTCTGGCGGCTATGCAGCGGCTGCCGGTGCAGTGGCTGCCAGTGCAGCGGTTGACGATGCAACGGGCGATTCAGCGAATGCCCACGACCGGCTGGCAGGGCTGTGACGAGCCGCCGCATCCGAGGAGCGGTGCTTGCTCGGGGGCGGTTTTACTGGCATCTTTCGCGCGATTGGTAATCTTTCCCATTTGAGAAGCGCTTGCGCATGCATGACTTTCCGGCCTCCGAGCAGCTTGTTCGTCGCCAGCAAACCCTGACCGAGCTCTACAGCGACCACCATTCGTGGCTGCACAACTGGCTGCGGAAAAAACTCGGTTGCTCGCAACGGGCGGCGGACTTGGCCCATGACGCCTTCATGCGTGTGCTGACCCTGGCCGAGCCGCAGAACATCAAGGAGCCCCGGGCGTTCCTGGCGACCACGGCGGGGCGCTTGCTGATCGACGGCGCGCGCGACGGCGGATCGAAGAGGCCTACCTGCAGGCCCTGGCCATCCATGTCAGTGACGCCGGCATGCCCGACCCGGAAGCCATCCACGTGGCCCTCGAAGCCCTGGAAAAGATTGCCGTGATGCTCGCCGGGTTGCCTGCCAAGACCCGCGAAGCCTTTTTGCTCAGCCGCCTCGACGGCCTGACCTACAGCGAAATCGCCAGCCAATTGCAGGTCTCCGCGGGCACCGTGAAGAACTACATCAGCAGCGCTCTGGTGCATTGCTACCACGCCTTGCACGGGGCGGACCCCGCGGCATGACCCCACCTTCACCGACCATGATCAACGAAGCCGCGCAGTGGCTGACCCGCCTCCACGATGAGCAGGTCACAGAGGCCGATCGCGCGGCGTGTGCGGCCTGGTGCCAGGCGGATCCGCGCCATGCCCTGGCCATGGAACGCATGGGGGCCTTGTGGGGCAGTCTCGATGAGCTGCCGGCGGCCCCGGCGCGTCGGGCCCTGAACCAGGCCTTTGCCGGCCGCGCTCGCGGATGGGCGGGCGTGGCGGCCAAGCCGCGGCCTTGCTTGGGGTGTTGCTGTGCGGCTGGATGGGCCTGGAGCAGTGGCCGCTGTGGCTCGCCGACCAGCGCACCGCCGTGGGCGAACGCCGCGAAGTGGTGCTGGCCGACGGCAGCCAGGTGCAGCTCAACAGCGATTCGGCAGTGGACGTGAAGTTCGACGGCCGCCAGCGGGTCGTCGAGCTGTTGCGCGGCGAGTTGTGGGTGGAGGTGGCCAAGGACGCCCAGCGGCCGTTCGTGGTGCAGACCGACCAGGGCACCGCCACCGCCCTGGGCACGCGCTTCCTGGTGCGGCGTGCCGAGGACGGCGCCACGGTGGTCAGCGTGCTGGAGTCGGTGGTGGCGGCCAAGCCTGCCAGCGCCGCGCCAGAGGACGCGGTCAAGGTCAGCGCCGGGCACAGCACCCGCTTCAAGGATGGCCGGGTACAGCCGGTGCAGGCCCTTGGCAATGAAGATCCGGCGGCCTGGACCCGGGGCCTGCTCAAGGTCGACGACCGGCCGCTGAGCGAGGTGCTGCGCGCCCTGGCCGGGTATCGCCATGGCCTGCTGCGCTTTGACGAACAGGCCTTGCAGGGGCTGCGGGTGTCGGGGGTGTTCCGCCTCGACGATACCGATGCCGCGCTGGCTGCCCTGGCCGACAACCTACCGATCAAGGTCGACTACTTCACCGGTTTGCTGGTGGTGGTCAAGCCGCTGTAACCCCTCCTGCGGCCAGCCCGAAAAGGGCTGGCCGTGCATTTTCCAACCCTTGCGCAGATCGGATGAAGCGCTTCGTCCCGGCGTCGTTGCAGCGGGTTGATGCACGCCCACGACTTTTTAATGAGTCTCGATCTCATTCGTTACCCGATTTTCCGACATGGCCGTCATGGTTAATAAACCCCCATTGCACAGGATTACCCATGTCTCGCCTTGCTCGTCCCTTGCACCCACTGGCCATGGCCGTGGTGATGGCGTTTGTCGCCGTGCCCCTGCATGCCGCCGAACCTTTGGCAGCGGCTGTCGAAGCCAATGCCACGCGGCTGTTTTCGATCCCGGCCGGGGATTTGAGCCAGGCCCTCAATGGCCTGGCCGAGCAGGGCGAGTTAGTGCTGGCCTTTGATCCGGCGCTGACCCGGGGCAAGACCAGCAACGGCCTCCATGGCCACTTCAGTACAGCCCAGGCCCTGGCCCAGTTGCTTCAGGGCAGTGGCCTGCAGGCCCTGGCGCTGTCGGCCACGCGTTACCGCATCGAGCCCGCGCCGGTGCCGGTGGATGGCACGGTGGAGTTGCAAGCCACCAGCATCAACGCCGCCTATGCCAGTGAAAGCCCCACCGGCCCGGTGGCCGGTTACGTGGCCACCCGCAGCTTGTCGGCGACCAAGACCGACACCGCCCTCAACGAAACCCCGCAGTCGATCTCGGTGGTCACCCGCGACCAGATGCGTGCCCAGGGGGCCGAGAACCTCAACCAGATCCTGCGCTACAGCGCAGCGGTGATCCCCGAGACCCGTGGTTCCACCGCCTCGCGCCTGGACATGCTGACCATTCGCGGTTTCTCCCCGGCGGTGTACCTGGACGGTATGCGCATGCCCGACAACCGCGACGCCGCGCCGCAAAAGGATGCCTTCGACCTGGAGCGGGTCGAGGTCCTGCGCGGCCCGGCCTCGGTGCTCTATGGCCAGGGCAGCCCCAGCGGCGTGGTCAACATGACCAGCAAGCGCCCCCTGGACACACCGCTCCATGAAGTGGGTGTGGAATACGGCACCTTCGACAAGAAGCGCACCACCTTCGACTTCAGCGGTCCGCTGGACGATGAGGGGATCTACGGTTATCGCCTGGCCGGCCTGTTCGACGATGCCGACGGGCAACTGGAACACACCGAGACCCGGCGCCAGTCCCTGTCCTCGGCCTTCACCTGGCGCCCGGACGACGACACCTCGCTGACCTTGCTGGGGAGTTTCCAGAAGGACCCCAAGGGCGGTTCCTACGGTTCCACCCCGGCCTGGGGCTCGGCGGTGCGTAACCCCAACGGGCGCAAGATCGACGTGGACTTCTACGACGGCGAGCAAGACTTCGAGAAAAGCGACCGCCAGTACTATTCCCTCGGCTACCTGTTCGAACACCGCCTCAACGATGTCTGGACCCTGCGCCAGAACGCGCGTTACCTGCGCAGCGAAGGGCTGTACCGGAGTATCTACAACGGCAGCCTGCAAGCCGACTACCGCACCTCCAACCGCTACACCATCGCCAGCGATGTGAACCTCGACGCCTACACCCTGGATAACCAGGCCCAGGCCAAGTTCGACACCGGGCCGCTGCAGCACACCTTGCTGATCGGTGCCGATTACCAGAACACCACCACCGACACCAAGGTCGGCTATGGCTCGGGCCCGTCCCTGGATATTTTCGACCCGGTGTACAACGCACCGGTCACCGCCCCGGCCTATAGCAGCAAGAGCACCCAGCGCGACGAGCAAAAGGGCCTGTACCTGCAAGAGCAGGTGAAGTGGGACCAGTGGGTGTTGTTGCTGGGCGGGCGGTACGACTGGGCCAGCAGCGACATCAGCACCCTGGACCTGACCTCTTCGACCAAAAGCAAAAGCGCCCAGGACAGCGAAGCCTTCACCGGCCGCGTCGGGCTGGTCTACCTGTTCGACAACGGCCTGGCGCCGTACATCAGCTACTCGGAGTCGTTTGAGCCGCAGACGGGCACCGGCTACGGCAGTTCGCTGTTCAAGCCCACCGAGGGCACCCAGTACGAAGTGGGCATCAAGTACCAGCCGCCGGGCAGCAACAGCTTTATCAGTGCGGCGGTCTTCGACTTGCGCCAGAGCAACGTGCCGACCCTGGACCCGGACGTGACCCACGTGTGTGACGGCGGCCGTTGCCAGGTGCAGCGAGGCGAAGTGCGTTCTCGCGGTTTTGAGCTCGAAGGCAAGGCCAGCCTCAACGATAACCTGGACATCACCGGTGCCTACGCCTACCTCGACAACCGGGTGACCAAGTCCACCAGCGTGGTGAATTACACCCCTGGCGTGGATGGCGTGGCCAACGGTCCGGACCTGCCGGCCAAGGGCACCACCACCTATGGCGTGCCTCGGCACACGGCCTCGCTGTGGGCCGACTACACCTTGCACGACGGTGCGTTCAAGGGCTTTGGCGTGGGCGGCGGCGCCCGTTATGTCGGCTCGTCCTGGGGCGACTCGGCGAACACCATGAAGGTGGCGGGCTACACCCTGTTCGATGCGGCCGTGCATTACGACATCCCGGGGATTGTCAGCCTCAAGGACAACCTGCGCCTGGCCTTGAACGCCAGCAACCTGGCGAACAAGGAGTACGTGGCGTCCTGCTATGACTACTACTGGTGCTGGTACGGTTCGCAACGCACCGTGCAGGCCAGCGCCACCTATCGCTGGTAAGCCAGCGACGATGGCGAAGGTGGGCGAGGCTGAAGGTCGGCCCTCGCTCACCTGGGCTGAAGACGATTTCAGTCGATGTCAGGCGGCTGGGCCGCAGCGCTCCAGGCGGCAAAACGGGCGTCGATCAACGGCGCCAGGCGTTCGTGGGGGGCTGCTGCCCTGACTCTGTGGAATGTCGCAGGGCGGCGGCCACGGGCTAGAGGATGCCCGATCGCCATGTGTCAGTGCCGGCCATGCGGCGTTTGACGCTGTCAATGCGCCACACTCCGGCGCTGCACTTGACCACGAACCGATGCTCATACTGCACGCCGCCCCGTTCCCGCGAATCGCGGATCAGCACCTCGCTGCGGGTGCCGGACAGCGGCTCGCAGCCCAGCAACAGGTCGCTGGGGGCATAAGTGGTGGGAACGCCATAACTCTGATGCTGATAGGCGCGCGGGCGCGGGGTGCAGTAGCGGGCGACGATCTGTTGCTGTTGCGCCCAGAAGTCCGGGGGCGTGTGATGCTCCGGGTCGGCGGCGCTCAGGGCATTGCCTTGGTGTTCCCAGGCGTGCATCGCCAGGGTGTAGGCGCGCACTACCTGCACCGGGTCGCTGGTGGCCTCGGCGGCGGTGTCGGGCCAGGCCAGGGTCGGCGGGCGTTCAACTGCGGGCGGGCCCCGGCGCCAGCCTGTTCCAGGCGCTGCATGATCGTCTCGTGGCCCTTGTCCCGAGCCAGGGCCCAGGCGTTCTGTTGCTTGAAGTCCAGCAAGCGGCCATCGGCCCCGGCCTGCAGCAGTTGCTCCAGCGCCTCGGCCTGACCGGCCTGGGCGGCGCACATCAGCGGCGTGCGCCTGAGTTCGGGGGAGGCCAGGTCAAGGTCGGCACCGCGCTCGATCAGCAACTGCACCAAGGCCACGTCACCCTCGTGCGCGGCCCAGGCCAGGGCGCTGTAGCCCAGGGCCTTGCACTGCCGGTCGATCTGCGCACCGCGATCCAGCAACGCCGTCACCAGCGCCGGGTGCCCGGCGAGGGTGGCGAACAGCAAGGCGCTGCGGCCCGTGCCTTTGTGGGTCCATTCGATATCCGCCCCGGCGTCCAGCAGACGCAGCAGGTCGGGGAGATTTCCGTTCTCGGCGGCTTTGGCCAGCAGGTGGGACAAGGTCGGTTCGCTCGTTCAGGTGAAAGAGGCAGGGGCGCTGTATCAGCGTTTGTGGCGGCCGATGGTACACGCCCGGCGCCAGGGATGACCACGCCGGCAGACGGGCCCAAGGCTCCGAGGATGTTCGCGCCCGTGCAGTCAAGGCCAGGCCGCATAGGCTAGAATCGCCGCCACGTTGCTCCCGCCACCCGAGATCATTGCCTCCATGTCCAGCTCCTCACAGCGTCCGCTCTGGCAGGTTTACCTGGTGTTCCTGCTGCCCATGGTGCTGTCCAATTTCCTGCAGTCGTTTTCCGGCAGCCTCAACGGCATCTACATCGGGCAGATGCTCGGCACCCAGGCGCTGGCGGCGGTGTCGGGGATGTTTCCCATTGTGTTTTTCTTTATCGCCCTGGTGATCGGGCTCGGTGCCGGCGCCTCGGTGTTGATCGGCCAGGCCTGGGGCGCCCGGGAAACCCGGACGGTCAAGGCGATTGCCGCCAGTACCCTGTTGCTCGGCGCGTTGATCGGCTTGCTCGCGGCGGTGCTCGGCAGCCTGTTTGCGCGCCAGGCCCTGCAAGGCCTGGGCACGCCCGCCGATGTGCTGGAAGACGCCGTGGGCTACGCCCGGGTGATGATGCTGATCATGCCGCTGCTGTTGGTGTTCGTGCTCTTTACCCAGTTGCTGCGCGGCGTCAGCGACACGGTGTCACCGCTGCTGGCGTTGCTGGTGTCGACGACGGTGGGGCTGATCCTGACCCCGGCGCTGATCCGCGGTTGGTGGGGCTTGCCGATGATGGGCATCCAGAGCGCGGCCCTGGCCGGGTTGGCCGGCAATATCCTGGCCATGGGCTTTCTGGTGTGGCGCCTCAACTGGCGCAAGGATCACCCGCTGGCGCCGGACCGCGAGCTGTTCGCGGCGATGAAACTGGACCGGGAGATCCTCGGCAAGGTGCTGCGCATCGGCTTGCCCACCGGGGTGCAGATGGTGGTGATTTCCCTGTCCGAACTGGTGATCCTGGCCCTGGTCAACCGCCACGGTTCCCAGGCCACCGCGGCCTATGGCGCGGTGACCCAGATCGTCAACTATGTGCAGTTTCCGGCGTTGTCGATCGCCATCACCGCCTCGATCCTTGGCGCCCAGGCCATCGGCGCCGGACGCCTGGAGCGCATCACCCCGATCCTGCGCACCGGGCTGGTGATCAATGCCTGCCTGACCGGTTCGCTGGTGCTGCTGGGTTACCTGGTGTCCGGTCACTTGCTGGGGCTGTTTATCACCGACCCCACGGCCCTGATCCAGGCCCAGCACCTGTTGCACATCATGCTCTGGAGCCTGCTGGTGTTCGGTTTCCAGGCGGTGGTGGGCGGCATCATGCGCGCCAGCGGCACGGTGCTGATGCCGGTGGCGATTTCCATCTTCTGCATCATCGGCGTGCAAGTACCGGCGGCCTATCTGCTGGATGCGCACTTCGGCCTGCAAGGGGTGTGGATGGCCTTTCCGGTGGCCTACCTGGCCATGTTGCTGTTGCAGGTCAGCTATTACCGGGGCGTTTGGCGGCACAAGCAGATCCAGCGTCTGATTTGAGGGGCTGGCGGCCATTGACCACCAGGTACAGCAGGGGGCCGATGGACACGAAGACCGCCGTCAGCACCAGGTAGGGCAGCACCGAACCCAGGGAGCGGCCCTTGGCCCGGGCATCGTGCAGCATCCAGCAACCGGCGAGGAACGCCATCAGGTACAGGTCGATCACCACTTGTGCCGTGTCGGGGCGTGACAGCAGTTGCAAACCGAACTCCAGTAGCGACTGCTGCGCCGTGAGCAGGGTAAACAGGGTGTAGGCGCTGAAGGCCAGCAACGGGGCCAGGGCCAGGCGGGCAGTGTTCATTGTTCGATCCTTGCAGTGAGGGCGCGCAGGGGACGGCGCAGGGGCCACAGCTCCGTTAGCAGGTACAACAGGCCGGCGGCTGCGGCGCCGAAGATCAGCGCCTGGGACAGGGGCGAATCAAAGCTGTACAGCGGGTGTTCGCGCAGGTTGAAATGCAGCCCGCCGTGGACCACCGCGAACCCTGCCAGCAGCCGGTGAAAGCCTTGGCGGACGCGGCCATTGGTATGCCCGCCCAGCCACAACAGGCCCATGCACAGCGGCACATGCAGGGCGATGAACAGGCCCTGGGCCAACCCCACTTCAAGCTCGCGCAAGCCGTACAGCAGACGCCATTCGGCCTGGGCCACGGCGTCCAGTTCATGACCGGCCAAGGCGCCCAGGCACAGTCGCCAGAGTATTTTTTTCACCGTTCAAACCCGAAGCTGGAGGAGTGCCCAGGCTAAGCGCCGGCCTTGCCTGCACTCAATGACCTCAGAGGTCATAGACAGCCACCCGTGGCCAATGCCAGAGTCGCCCATGCCTGAAATTTCTGCTGTACCTCATCCCCCAACCCCAGCGGTGGGCGCGCAACTGCGGCGTTTGCGCCAGCGCGCACGCCTGAGCCAACTGGAGCTGGCCCTGCAATCCGGGCTGTCCCAACGTCACCTGAGCTGTGTGGAAACCGGCCGCGCCAAGCCCAGCCCGGCGCTGTTGCATGCGCTGTTCAGCGCCCTCGACACGCCCCTGGAAGAACGCAACGCGGCCTTTCTGGCGGCCGGTTATGCGCCCCGTTACCCGGCGCTGCCCCTTACCGACCCGGGCATGGCGGCGGTGCGCGGTGCGTTGTTGCACGTGTTGCAGGCGCACAACCCGGCCCCGGCGATTGTCCTCGACAGCGCGTGGCAGGTGCTGGCGGCCAACAGCGGTGCGGCGGCCTTGTTCCAGCTGGTGGGGCTGCCGGCCGCGGCGGCCGAGGGCTTCAATCTGTTGCACACCTTGCTGGCCCCCGGCGGCTTTGGTGAACACCTGATCAATGCCGAGCAGATCCGCCAGGTCGCCTGGCAGCGGGCGACCCGGGAAGCCCCAGCGTGCCCGGCCCTGGCCCAGGTCCTTGGCGGCTTGCCGGTGCCGGCGGGGATCTCCAGCGACACCACCGAGCAGATGGCCAGCCCCTTGCTCCTGACCCGGGTGCGCAGCCCGGTTGGCGAGCTGGGGTTTCTTTCCACCTTCACCACCTTCGGCATGCCCCAGGACATCACCGTGGCGTCCTTGCGCATCGAGCACCTGATTCCCGCCGACCCCGCCACCTGGCAGGCCATGACCACCGCCCATGAACGGCTGCTGGCCGAGGCGCCCGGGGACGCCTGAGCCCGCGTCGTTGCGCCCTCAGTAAACGTCCCGCAGGTAGCGCTTCTGTTCACTCAGGGTGCGCCAGTAGTCGGTGGCGTCTTCACTGCTCAAGCCACCGTGCTGCTGGGCCACCTGGCGCAGGGCCTGGTCGACGTCCCGGGCCATGCAGCTGGCGTCGCCACAGATGTACAACTGGGCGCCGTCCTGCAGCCAGCGCCAGAGCTCGGCGCCCTGTTCGCGGATGCGGTCCTGGACATAAATCTTCTCGGCCTGGTCGCGGGAGAACGCCAGGCTCAGTTCACTGAGCAAGCCATCGCGCTGCATGCCTTGCAGTTCGTCGCGGTAGTAGAAGTCGCTGGCAGCGTGCTGTTCACCGAAGAACAACCAGTTGCGCCCCTGGTCGCCCCGAGCCCGGCGTTCTTGCAGAAAGGCGCGGAACGGCGCAATGCCGGTGCCGGGCCCGATCATGATCATCGGGCGGTCGCCATCGGCGGGCACCCGGAAGTGCTTGGACGCTTGCAGGAAGACCGGCACGTCGCCATCGGCGGCGCGGTCGGCGAGGAAGGTCGAGGACACGCCCTTGCGTTGGCCATAACGCACGGCCGCCACGGTCAGATGCACCTGCTCGGGGTGCAGCTTGGCGCTGGAGGCGATGGAATACAGGCGCGGTTGCAGGCGCTTGAGGGCCTCCAGCCACTCACCGGCGCTGCAGTCGATGGGGTGCTCTTGCAGCACATCGGCCAGTTGCTTGCCCCACAGCCAGTGCTTGAGCTGCTGTTTGTCCGGGTTGTTCAGCAGCGCCCCCAGTTCCGGGTTACGGCTGTGTTGGGCGATAAAGCGCAGGGTGTCCGGGCTGGGCCGGGCGATCTCGTAGTGTTCGCCCAGGGCCTGGGCCAGGGGCATCTCGCCGTGGCGCTCCAGGGTCACCGGAGCCTGGGCATCCAGGCCGGTCAGGTGCAGAACTTCCTCCACCAGTTGCGGGCAGTTGCGCGGCCATACGCCGAGAGCATCGCCGGCCTCGTAGTGCAGGCCTGAGCCCGCCAGGTCAAGGGCGAAGAGGCGGGTTTCCTTGTTCGAACCCGGGCCGTTGAGGGGCTGGTTGTGCAGCAGGCGCGCGGCGAAGGGCCGGGTCTTGCTCGGGGCTTCAAGGGGGCTGGCCTGGGTGCTGGCGGCTTCTACCTTGACCGCGGTTTTAACGTCGAGGGCAGCGCCAGGCCTGGGCGTACTCAAGGCCTGTTGCAAGGCCAGCAGCCAGCCTTCGGCCGGGGCTTCGAATTCGGTGTCGCAGTCCACCCGTTCCAGCAGCCGCGTAGCGCCCAGGGCCTGCAAACGCTGGTCAAGCTGACGCCCGTGGCGGCAGAACTGGTCGTAGTTGGGGTCGCCCAGGGCCAGCACGGCAAAGCGCATGGACTCCAGGCGGGTCTCGGCGGTGTTGAGGCTGTCCCAGAAGCCCTGGCCATTGTCCGGTGGGTCGCCGTCGCCAAAGGTGCTGCTGATCAGGGCCAGGTTCTGAGTGCTGGCCAATCGGCTCGGCGGGAAATCGGCCATGGCGCTGACGTCCACGGCCAGGCCGTTGTCCCGCAGGCGCTTGGCAAAACGTTCGGCCAGGGCTTCGGCGTTGCCGGTCTGCGAGGCCCAGAGCAGGGTCAGGTGCGGGGCGTCATTGGCCGGCTCGGGCAGGGTTGCTGCGGCCGAGGTGGCAGGGGCCCCTTGGCTGTGGCTGAACAGCCCGCCCAGCAGGCCGTCCAGCCACAGTCGCGTGGTGCCGGCCAGGGGCGCGCTGGCAGGCAGGGTGGGCACACCGGCGCCGGGCTGGGCGGTGCTGGTGTGCAGGCCGCTGAGGAAGCCGGCGAGGTAGATGCGCTCGTTGTCATTCAAGCTGGGCGCCGCCACGGCGCGAATACCGGCGAGTTCGGCGAAGGCCTCGATGCGCGACATGCTGCGGTCCTCGGGTAACAAAGAAGAAGGGCTGGGCGCGCCACCGGCCTGGTCGAGAAAGTGGTGCTCGATCAGCGCCACTTTCTGCAGGGCCACCGCGCAGAATTTGAATTCCGGCTGCAGGGACACGGGGTCCACGGCGTCGTGGGTCACGGCGTTGATGGCCAACTGTTCGCCAAACACATCGTTCCAGTGGAACGGCGCAAAGCAGTTGCCGGCCAGCACACGGTCGCTGACCCGCGCCGGCAACACGGCGCGGCCGCGTCGGGAGCGAATTTCCACCGAGTCGCCGTCACTCAGGCCCAGGCGCGTGGCGTCCTGGGGGTGCAGTTCAACGAAGGGCCCGGGGTTGAGTTTGTTCAGGGTGGCGACCTTGCCGGTCTTGGTCAGGGTGTGCCACTGGTGTTGCAGGCGCCCGGTGTTGAGCACCATCGGAAAGTCGTCATCGGGCATCTCCGCCGGGTCCATGTGCGGGCGGGGGAAGAACAGCCCCTTGCCATGTTCGGTGGGGAACACGATCGCCGGGCGGCTGCCGTCGGCCGCCACCTTGAGGGTCTGGCTGAGGCCATCGTTGAGGTAGCGCATGGGGTTGCGGTTCGGCCCGTCGGCCTTGGCGCAGGGCCATTGCAGCGGGCTCTGGCGCAGGCGCTCGTAGCTGGCACCGCGCAGGTCGTAGCCGGTCTTGGGGTTCCAGGCGCGCTTGATCTCTTCGAACACCTCGGCACTGGAGGCGTAGCTGAAGGCCTCGGCAAAGCCCATCTCGCAGGCCACCCGGGCGATGATCTGCCAGTCCGGCAGGCTTTCTCCCGGGGGCTCCACAGCCTTCTGCATCAGGGTCAGGTTACGTTCGGAGTTGATCATCACCCCCTCGGCTTCGGCCCACAGTGCGCCGGGCAGGAGGATGTCGGCGTAGCGGTTGGTCTCGGTGTCGAGGAAGGCGTCCTGGGTAATCACCAACTCCGCTCGTTGCAGGCCCTCGATCACGGTCTGGCGATTGGGCACGCTGGCCACCGGGTTGGTGCAGATGATCCAGCACGCCTTGATTTGCCCGGCGGCCATGTCTTCGAACATCGCCACGGTGCCGCTGCCGCCGTCCCGGGGCAGGCTGTCGGCGGGGATTTGCCACAGGTCTTCGATAAAGGCGCGGTCGCTGTCCACCAGCGCCGAGCGTTGCCCGGGCAGGCCGGGGCCCATGTAGCCCATCTCGCGGCCGCCCATGGCGTTGGGTTGCCCGGTCAGGGAAAACGGCCCGCTGCCGGGGCGGCAGATGGCGCCGGTGGCCAGGTGCAGGTTGCACAGGGCGTTGGTGTTCCAGGTGCCGTGGGTGCTCTGGTTCAGGCCCATGGTCCAGCAGCTCATCCACTCGGCGGCTTCGCCGATCTGCTGGGCGGCCAGGCGGATATCGGCTTCGGCCAGCCCGGTGATGGCGGCGACGCTGGCCGGGTCGTAGTCGTCGAGAAACGCCGGCATGGCCTCCCAACCCTGGGTGAAGGCGGCGATAAAGGTCGGGTCGGTGTGGCCGTTTTTCAGCAACAGGTGCAGCAGGCCATTGAGCAGGGCCAGGTCGGTGCCGGGCTTGATTTGCAGGAACAGGCTGGCCTTGTCGGCGGTGGCGCTGCGCCGGGGGTCGACGACAATCAGCCTGGCCCCGGCCTTGACCCGATCCATCATCCGCAGGAACAGGATCGGGTGACAGTCGGCCATGTTCGCGCCGATCACGAAGAACAGCTCGGCGCGCTCGAAGTCCTCGTAGGAACCCGGCGGGCCGTCGGCGCCCAGGGACAGTTTGTAGCCGCTGCCGGCGCTGGCCATGCACAGCCGCGAGTTGGACTCGATGTGGGGCGTGCGGACAAACCCCTTGGCCAGTTTGTTGACCAGGTATTGGGCCTCCAGGGACATCTGCCCGGACACATAGAAGGCCAGGGCGCTGGGGCCGTGGGCGTCAAGGAGGGCCCGCAGGCGCTGGGCGGTTTCGCTGATGGCCTGGTCCATGCCCAAGCGCGCCGGATCGCGCTGGCGTTCCTGGCGCAGGTAGGCACTGTCCATCCGGCCGGATTCGGCGATGGCCTGGCCGCTGGTGTTGCCCTTGGTGCACAGGCGTCCGAAGTTGCTCGGGTGCTGGGGATCGCCGGCGACCTTGATCACCCGGTTCTGCTCCACCGTCATGACGATGCCGCAGCCCACGCCGCAATAAGGGCAGACGCTACGCACGCTGTTAGTTGCCATCCTCGTCCCTCGAAAAATCCTGCTCGCGGCTCAACCGCCGAAAACAAAAAAGGCGCCCTGTAGCCCTCCCTTGAAGATCCAGGGGGGTACACGGCGCCTTTGTCGTTGGTCGGCAGTCTGCGTTGATTGCCTATCGAGGGGTTCCTAGCAAAGCCCGCGCCAGAACCGTTGGCGGCGGCCCTGACTGGCCCTGGCGCCGCGCCGGCCGGGCTTTGCGTGGGCCAACGCCGGCATGGGCGAAGGCGTTCGGGGCAGGGGCGTCCTGCACTTTTATAAAGCGCCCGGGGGGCTGGCCTGCACCAAGCCAAGGCAATTGACAGCGAGTGGGGAAGGGGCGCGGCAGGGCCTGGTGACGGCTGGGATTTGCCCCCGGTGATTCGCTGCAGGCCACGTGATTCGTGCCTTTGAAGGGAGGTTTTGGGTGCGCGTCGAGGGGTGGTTGAGGCCGGCCTGGCACAAAGGCTGCAAGACCGGGATCAGGTCCACCCAGAACGCATTCGAGTGGACAGCCCCGTCGGTCAACGAAGATCGATCGACCCGAAGGTCTTGGGGCAGTAACGGTGGATCAGGCACAGAGGCCCGGTTGCACACCGCAAAAGAACAGGCAAAGGCGCCTGGAACCGCAAGGTTTCAGGCGCTTTTTTTTTGCTTTTTTAAACCGTGATTGGCTTTGACCGGGTGCTATTTATGAACGCCACTGTTGCCCCTTTGAACAAGTTGCAAACCCTGATCGTGATCGGTAACGGCATGGTCGGCCACCACTGCGTCGAACAACTGATCGAGCGTGGCGCCCTGGACCACTACCGGATTCACGTGTTCAGCGAAGAGCCGATGCGTGCCTACGACCGCGTGCACCTGTCCGAATATTTCACTGGCCGTGACGCCGAGTCCCTGGCCCTGGGCGAAGCTTCGTTGTACCAGCGCCCGGGTGTGACCCTGCACCTGGGGGTGCCGGTGCTGGAGATCGACCGCGTGCGGCATGAAGTGATCACCGCCGCCGGCTGCTTCAACTACCACAAGCTGGTGCTGGCCACCGGGTCCTATCCATTCGTGCCGCCGATCGAAGGCGCCGAGGGCGATTCGCGCCTGGTGTATCGCACCCTGGAAGACCTCGACGGCATTCGCAAAGCCGCCGCCAATGCCCGACGTGGCGTGGTGGTGGGCGGCGGCCTGCTGGGCCTGGAGGCGGCCAACGCCCTGAAGTCCCTGGGCCTGGAAGCCCACGTGGTGGAATTCGCCCCGCGCCTGATGCCGGTGCAGCTGGACGAGCAGGGCGGCCTGGCCCTCAAGGCGCAGATCGAACGCCTGGGCGTCGGCGTGCACCTGTCCCGTGGCACCCAGTCGATCTGCCCGGGTGAGGAGTACCGCTACCGGATGAATTTCGGCAACGACGAGTACCTGGAAACCGACCTGGTGCTGTTCTCCGCCGGCATCCGTCCGCAAGACGCCCTGGCTCGCCAGTGCGCCCTGGAACTGGGCCCGCGTGGTGGCGTGGCGGTGGACGACGCCTGTCTGACCAGCGACCCGGACATCTACGCCATCGGCGAATGCGCGGCCTGGAACGGCAGCATCTTCGGCCTGGTGGCCCCGGGTTACCAGATGGCCCGCGGCGTCGCCGCGAGCCTGTGCCGCCAGGACGCCGAACCCTTCCAGGGCGCGGACATGTCCACCAAACTCAAGCTTTTGGGGGTGGATGTAGGCTCCATCGGCGACGCCCACGGCAACACTCCGGGCTCGCGCAGCTACCAGTTCATCGACCAGACCAGCGCCAGTTACCGGCGCCTGGTGGTGGACGCCGAAGGCAAGCGCGTGCTCGGTGCGGTGCTGGTGGGCGACAACAGCTACTACGACACCCTGCTGCAATACATGCAGAACGGCATCACCCTGCCGGCCGACGCGGCGGGCCTGATCCTGCCCAGCTCCAGCGGCGCACCGACCCTGGGCCCGGGCGCCTTGCCGGATTCGGCCACGGTCTGCTCGTGCCACAACGTCACCAAGGGCGCCATCTGCTCGGCCATCGACGGCGGCTGCAGCGACCTCGGTCAACTCAAGTCGAGCACCAAGGCCTGCACCGGTTGCGGCGGTTGCGCGGCCTTGCTCAAGCAGGTGTTCGAGCATGAACTGATCGCCCGTGGTGTCAGCGTCGACAAGAGCCTGTGCGAGCACTTCGCCTACACCCGCCAGGAGCTTTATGCCCTGGTTCGGGTCGAGGGTGTGACCAGTTTCGACGAAATGCTGGCCAAGCACGGCCGTGGCCACACCGGCTGCGACATCTGTAAGCCGGCGGTGGGCTCGATCCTCGCCTCGTGCTGGAACCAGCCGATCATGGACGCGTCCCTGGTGCCGTTGCAGGACACCAACGACACCTTTATGGCCAACATGCAGAAGAACGGCACCTACTCGGTGGTGCCGCGCATCGCCGGGGGTGAAATCACCGCCGACAAGCTGATCGTGATCGGCCAGGTGGCGAAGAAATACGACCTCTACACCAAGATCACCGGCGGCCAGCGCATCGACTTGTTTGGTGCCCAACTGCATCAGTTGCCGGATATCTGGGCCGAGCTGATTGCCGCCGGTTTCGAGACCGGCCACGCCTACGGCAAATCCACCCGTACGGTGAAGTCCTGCGTGGGTAGCACCTGGTGCCGCTATGGCGTGCAGGACAGCGTGGCCATGGCGCTGTTGATCGAGGACCGTTACAAGGGCCTGCGCTCGCCGCACAAACTCAAGTTCGCGGTTTCCGGCTGCACCCGTGAGTGCGCCGAGGCGCAAAGCAAGGACGTCGGGGTGATCGCCACCGAAAAGGGCTGGAACCTCTACATCAGCGGCAACGGTGGCATGCGCCCGCGCCACGCCGAGCTGTTCGCCACGGACCTGGATGATGCCACCCTGATCCGCTACATCGACCGCTTCCTGATGTTCTACATCCGCACCGCCGACAAGCTGCAGCGCACCTCGGTGTGGCGTGAAAGCCTGGAGGGCGGCCTGGATTACCTCAAGGCGGTGATCATTGACGACAGCCTGGGCCTGGGGGCCGAGCTGGAAGCGCAGATGCAACTGGTGGTCAACCGCTACGAATGCGAGTGGGCCAACGCCCTCAAGGACCCGGAAAAACTCAAGCGCTTCCGGACCTTCGTCAACGATCAACGCCCCGACCCGGACATTCATTTTGTCCAGGAGCGCGGCCAACGGCGTCCGGTGATGGCCGCTGAACTCAACCTGATTCCCGTCGTCGAGGAGGTGCTCTGATGAGCCAGTCCAATAGCCAACGCGTCAATTCCATCCAGCCGCAGCACTGGCAGCGCCTGTGCGGCCAGCAGGACCTGGTCAGCAACTCCGGGGTGGTGGCCTGGTTCGAGGGCGCCCAGGTGGCGCTGTTCTACCTGCCGGACGCCGAGGGCCAGCAGCTCTTTGGCCTGGACAACCACGACCCGCAGTCGGGGGCCAACGTGATTGGCCGCGGGCTGCTGGGGTCGATCAAGGGTGAGTTGGTGATCGCCTCGCCCCTGTACAAGCAGCACTTCTGCCTGGCCGACGGGCGTTGCCTGGAAGACCCGGAGCAACGCCTGCGGGTGTGGCCGGTGCGCCTGAATGGCCAGGACGTGGAAATCGCCGCCGCCTAAGGCCGGCGTTTTGAACTTCCCCGGGCGCTGTGCGGTGGTGCAGCGCCCGAGGGAATTGGTAGAGATCTTGCTGTAGAGAATTTCAAATGCGTGGCCTGTAGGCCGGTATTGATCAGGGAGCATTTGAAATGGCCACATTGAGTACCGCACAACGTATCGCCCTGGGTTTTGCCATCGCCCCGGTGGCGTTGCTGGGCATGGGCCTGTATGCCGTGCATGACCTGGCCACCCTCAAGGACCAGGCCGCCCAGATCGTCCAGCAGGACTGGCCGAAAATCGACCCGATCATGGTGATTGCCACCGGGGTCCGGGATAACGGCCGCAACACCCGCGACCTGCTGATCGACAAGGACAACCCCCAGGTCCCGCCGGCCATCGAGGCCACCAAACAACGCATCACCCAAGCCTTTGCCACCCTGGAACCGCTGTTCGATTCCACCGAGGGCAAGGCCGCCTACGCCCAGTTGAAGCAGCATCGCGAGGCCTATGTCGCGGCCTTTATGCAGGTCCAGGGGCTGATCCGCCAGGGCGCCACCGAAGCGGCCATGGCCCAGCTCAAGCAGCAAGTGATGCCCGCCGAACAGCGGGTCTACCAGAGCCTGGACGCGATGATGGCGTTGCAAGGACGGATTTTCAGCGAACGCGAACAAGCCGCCGACGCCCTGTATCGGGACGCGCGCCTCAATATGGTGCTGCTGTTTGTGCTGTGCGTGGGCGCGGTGGTGGCTGCCGGGGTGGCGGTCACCCGCAGCGTGACGCGACCTTTGGGCGGTGAGCCCGATGCCGCTGCCCAGGTCTTGAGCCAGATTGCCCAGGGCGACCTGACCATCGACGTGCCTGTCGCCGCCCGCGACACCGCCAGCCTGATGCGCTCCATGCAGCAGATGCAAGGCAGCCTCAATGGCATGGTCAAGCACATTGCTGCGTCCGTGGACCGGGTGGCCAGTTCATCCGAGGAACTCAGCGCGGTCAGCAGCCAGACCAGCCTGCAATTGCAACAGCAGGGCCTGGAGATCGAGCAAGCGGCGGCGGCAGTGAATCAGATGACCGCTGCCGTGGATGAAGTGGCGCGCAACGCTGTGAGCACCAGCGAAGCCTCCCGGGCCTCGGAGCAAAGTGCCCAGCGCGGCCGTTCCCAGGTGCAGGAAACCGTGGCCTCCATCAATGCCCTGGCCGAAGGGGTGAACGACACCGCCGGGCATATCCAGCAATTGGCCGGGCGGGTGCAGGACATCAGTTCGGTGCTGGACGTGATCCGCAGCATCGCCGAGCAGACCAACCTGCTGGCCCTTAACGCGGCCATCGAAGCGGCCCGGGCCGGGGACGCCGGGCGCGGCTTTGCCGTGGTCGCCGACGAGGTGCGGGCCCTGGCCCATCGCACCCAAGTATCGACCCAGGAGATCGAGCAGATGATCGGCAATATCCGCCAGGACAGCGGCCAGGCGGTGAACGCCATGCAAGGCAGCAGCGAGCGGGTACTGAGCACCCTGGAGGTGGCGCGGCGCGCGGGCGATGCCCTGGAGGACATCACCCGCTCCATTTCCCAGATCAACGAACGCAACCTGATGATCGCCAGTGCCACCGAGCAACAGGCCCTGGTGGCGCGGGAGGTGGATCGCAATCTGGTGGGCATTCGCACCTTGTCCGAGCAGGTGCTGCAAGGGGCGCAACACACCGACAGCGCCGGCCACGAACTGGCGCAGATGGCCGGCGAACTGCATCAGACCGTGGCGCGTTTCAAGGTCTAGCCCTTGGCGTTGTGGCGCTGTTTCCAGCCCCGTACCAAGCGCAGGTAGACCAGCAGGTTGAGGCCCAGCACCAGGGCCCCCAGCCACAGCTGGATGCCGGGCGTCAGGCCGGCGGGGTAGATCACCGGGATCAGGTAATGCTCGATAAAACCGGCGCCATAACCCTCTTGTCCGGCGGCGTGGCGCAGCAGGTTTTCCCAGCGGGTCAGGGGGCATTCCAGGTGGAACACTTCCACCGCCACGCCCCAGATGGCGGCCGGCAGGTGCAGGCTGATCAGCCACGGCCAGCGCAACAGCAGCAAGCCGCCGAACAGCACAAAGAGAATGAACGACAGGTGAAACAGCACCAGGGCGTCGGCGGCGAATCGGTAAAGCATGGAGAGTCCTTTCACGGGGCATTTTCGCCGCGACTATACAGCCCCGCGTCGCTTCCGACAGGGGCTGCCCCGAGGTTTATTTTTCCATGATTGGCTGCGGGCTCTGCGCACGCTGGGCGGCGTCCGTCACCCCGGCGGCGTGGCGCCCGGCGATGTAGCCGAAGGTCATGGCCGGGCCCAGGTTGATGCCTCCGGAGGGGTAGAAGCCGCCCATCACGCTGGCCATGTCGGTGCCCACCGCATACAGCCCGGCAATCGGTTGTTGCGCCACGTCCAGCACCTGGGCCTGGCCGTTGGTCTTGAGCCCGGCGAAGGTGCCGAAGCTGCCGGGCAGCACCTTCACCGCGTAGAACGGGCCGTGCTCGATGGGCGCCACGCAGGGGTTGCTGCCTGTGCTCATCGGGTCGCCCTGCTTGCGGTTGTAGGGTGTCGAGCCGCGGCCGAACTCCGGGTCTGTGCCCTGGCGGGCGTGTTGGTTGTAACGGTTGACGGTGGCGGCCAGGCCTTGCGGGTCGATGCCGCAGCGCTGTGCCAGTTCCTCGATGCTGCGGCCCCGCTGCAGGTAGCCGCTGCGCAGCAACGCCCCCACCGGCAGCGGGAACGGCCGCGAATAACCCAGGCCATAGCGCCGCTGGAAGCGGTGGTCGCAGATCATCCAGGACGCCACTTCCTGGCCCTCGGGCACGGCGGCAACCATGGCTGCGGTGTAGTCGTAGTAGCCGTCGGCTTCATTGACGAAACGCTTGCCGTCGGCCAGCACGCCG
>NZ_JALQCX010000058.1:0-60613 GCF_023241665.1 Pseudomonas morbosilactucae
CCGTGGACCAAAGGATTATGAGTCCTCTGCTCTAACCAACTGAGCTATAGGCCCTCAGTAGGCGGCGGATTATAGCGATGGTTTCTCGGCTGTGCTATCCGAAAAGTTGGAAACCCGGGGGCGCAGGAAGGTGGCGCAGAACTCGTCGGCGCACAGGGGCAGGCTGACGATGTAGCCCTGGATCTGTTCGCAGCCTTCCTGGGCCAGGAAGGCTTGTTGTTCCAGGCTTTCCACGCCTTCGGCGATCACCGTGAATTGCATGCTGCGGCCCAGGGCGATGATGGCGCGGACGATCGCTGCGTCGTGGGGGTCGTCCGGCAGGCCACGGACAAAGGACTGATCGATTTTCAGGAAGTCCAGGGGCAGGCGCTTCAGGTAGCTCAGGGACGAGTAGCCGGTGCCGAAGTCATCGATGGCCAGTTGCACCCCCAGGTGTTTGAGCTGGTGCAGCACCTCCAGGGCTTCCTCGGCCTGGCTCATGATGAAGTTCTCGGTGATTTCCAGTTGCAGCACACCCGGCTTGAGGTGGTGGTCCTTGAGCAGTTGCTCGATGCGCCCCAGCAGGTTGGGCTGGCGCAGTTGGGCGCCGGCCAGGTTGACCGAGAGCGAGCCAAAACTCTCATGGCTGAGGTTCCAGGCGCTGACCTGGCGGCAGGCCTGCTCCAGCACCCAGTCGCCGATCAGTAGGATCATGCCGTTCTCTTCGGCCAGGGGAATGAAGTGTTCGGGGGGAACCACCCCGAAGGTCGGATGACGCCAGCGAATCAGCGCTTCGGCCCCAACCAGCTGTTGGTTGCTCAGGCTGATCTTGGGTTGGTAGTACAGGGACAATTCGTTGCGCTCGATGGCGCGGCGCAGTTCGTGTTCCAGGGCCACTCGTTCGCTGGCCTGGGCAGTGAGGTCGCGGGTATAGCGCTCCACGCGGTTGCGGCCCTTGGCCTTGGAGCGATACATGGCGGCATCGGCGTTCTTGACCAGGGTGGCGACGTCGCAGCCGTCCTTGGGGTACAGGCTGGAGCCGATGCTGGCGCTGATGAAAAACTCATGCTCGCCGGCCTGGAAGGGCGCGTTGAAGCAGTTCAACAGCTTGGTGGCGATATGGTCGGCATCGCTGGCTTGCTGCAGGCCGGGGAGGAGGATGATGAACTCGTCGCCGCCCAGGCGGGCCACGGTGTCGATGTCGCGCAACTGCTCTTTCAGGCGCACGGCAATGCCCTTGAGCAGCAGATCGCCCACCGGGTGGCCGAGGCTGTCATTGATGTGTTTGAAACGGTCGAGGTCGAGAAACAGCACGGCGCCTTGCCCGCCGTTTTCCTGCTGGTTGTTGAGGGCCGTCAGCAGTCGGCTTTCGAACAGGGTGCGATTGGGCAGGCCGGTCAACGGGTCGTGGTGGGCCTGGTAGTCGAGCCGCGCCTGGGCGTGTTTGAGGCTGGAGATGTCGGCGAACACCGCGACGAAGTGGGTGATGAAGCGGTCTTTGTTGCGCACGGCGTTGATGGTCAGCCAGCTGGGGTAGATCTCGCCATTCTTGCGTCTATTGGAAATCTCGCCCTGCCAATGGCCCTCAAGGGTCAACTGGTGCCACATGGCTGCGTAGAACGCGCTGTCATGCAGGCCGGACGCGAGCAGGCGCGGGGTATGGCCCAGGGCTTCGTTCTCGCTGTAGCCGGTGATCTCGCTGAAGGCTCGGTTTACCGCGCTGATGTGTTGCCGGGTGTCGGTGATCAGTACGCCTTCAGCCGTGCTTTCAAAAACCGTGGCGGCCTGTTGCAGGGTTTCTTGCATCAGTTGGCGCTCGGTAATGTCCCGGGCAATGGTCAGCATGCAGTCTTCGTCGCCGATCGGCAGGGGGCGGCTGGACAGTTCACAGAGGCGAATCTGCCCGTCGCTGCGGCGGATGTGGCAACTGAAGTCGCGGACAAAACCGTCGCGCTGCAGCAGGTCGAGCATCTGCTTGCGTTCGTTGAGGTTGACCCAGATACCCAGGTCCAGGGTCGAGCGATCCACGGACATGGCGTTGTTGAACCCGGTGATACGACTGAAACCTTCGTTGGCTTCGATCAGTAAGCCATCGCGCTGGCGGGTCAGCAGCAGGCCGTCTGGCGAGGCATGGAAGGCTTTGGCGAACTTCTCTTCCGAGGTCTGCAACTGTTGCTGGGTCTCTTTGAGCTGGGTGATGTCGCGGACCACCACCACGATGGCCGGCGTGGTGTCGAGGTCGAAGGGCTCGGCGGAGATCAGGCCGGTGAACAATTGGCCGTTGTGCCGGCGAAAGGGCATCTCCAGATTGCGAATACTGCCGCCCTGCAGGCGCTGCAGCAATGACGGGCCCACCCCGTTGATCCCCCAGATATTCAGGCGGGTGGCGGTCTGGCCAATGACCTCTTCGGCGCTCAGGCCGATCTGCTCTTCAAACGCGTTGTTGACCTCCAGCAGGCAGCCGTCGGACAGGCGGGCAATCACCAGGATGTCTGGGCATTGCTGGAACACCGAGGCGAACTTTTGCTCCGAAAGGCGCAGGGCTTCCTCGGTGCGCTTGGCCTCGCTGATATCAATCATCAGCCCGCGCATGATCGGCTCGTGGCCGTGTTCGATCAGGCTGACGATGTCGCGCACCCACAGGCAGCGGCCGTCGGCGGTGATCACCCGGTAGTCGAGGCTGTGATCGCGCCCGGCCAGCACCTCGTGGTCGCAGAATGCCTGGGCGCGGGTCAGGTCGGCGGGGTGGATGATGTTGCGCCAGAAGCCGGGCACCAGCCAATGGGACAGGGGATACCCCAGCAGGGCTTCGGCGTGGGGCGAAACGTAGCTGTAGGTGAAGTCGCTGATGCGCGCTTCCCAGGCAATTGCGGAAAGGCTCTCCACCAGGCCGCGATAGTGGTATTCGCTGCTGCGCAGTTCCTGCTCCAGGGCCACGCGCCGGGAGATTTCCGAGCTCAGGCGGCGATTGATGCGGATCACCACGGCCAGCACGGTGACCAGCAGCAGAAGCCCGGGCAGGCCGTAGATCAATACGTCCGACCAGAACGGGCGCTGATCGAGGACGCTGCCCACCCAGTGCTCCTGGATGGCGCTGATTTCTTCGGGGGTGAAGTCGGCGATGACCTTGTCGAGGATGCCCACCAGGACCTTGTTGTCCCGTGGAATGCCCATGGCCAGTTGATAGCGATAAGGCGTTTCGCCGCTGACGTAGAGCCCGTCAAGCTTGAGCTGTCGCAGGCTCCAGACGCTGGACGCGAGGTCACCGACGACCGCATCGACTTCGTCGGTGGCCAGCGCCTGCAACGCCGAACTGACGTTGGGCAATGCCACCAGGTTCAAGTCAGGGTGATGGGTGCGCAGCAGTTCGTGGGGCGCATAGTTCTCGACCACGGCAATCTTGAGCCCGTAAAGCTCCTTGAGGTTGCGGGGTTTCGCGCCGCCTTCATGGGCCAGGATGACAATCGGAAAATCCAGGTAGGGGCGGGTGAAGGAGAGATAGCGTTGCCGTTCCGGGGTCGACATGATGCCGGGCAAGAGGTCGAGTTGGCCTTTTTTGGCATCCTCAAGCACCTCTGTCCAACTGGCGGGCTCCACCGGTTTGAGCTTGATGGAGAGGCGATCCTCAATCAGGTTAACGTAGTCGGCGGCCAGGCCCTGGTAGCGGCCTTCCTCGTCGCGGTACTCAAAAGGCGGCCAAGACGCATCAACTCCCAGGCGTAGTTCAGGGTGGGCCGCGAGCCAGCTACGTTCTTCATCGGTGAGAGTCAGCGCGTCAGCTATTGCGGTCCAGGTGAGCAGCGACAGCAGGAGCATGGCCGACAGTCTGGGCATAACGATCTCGTTATGGCACGGGGAATGTTTCGAGTGTAGACGGGCATTTGCCGAGGGGAGGGCGCGCGTTTCAATCTGCGCAAAGCAAAACCCCCAGCAGGGCTGGGGGTTTTGGTATCACTCGTCGAGGAAGGAGCGCAGGTGCTCGCTTCGCGTCGGATGGCGCAGCTTGCGCAGCGCCTTGGCTTCGATCTGGCGGATCCGTTCACGGGTCACGTCGAACTGCTTACCGACTTCCTCAAGGGTGTGGTCGGTATTCATGTCGATGCCGAAGCGCATGCGCAGGACCTTGGCTTCACGTGCAGTGAGGCCGGAGAGGACTTCGCGAGTCGCTTCTTTCAAGCTCTCAACGGTGGCTACATCGATTGGCGACTGCATAGTCGAGTCTTCGATGAAGTCGCCCAGATGGGAGTCTTCGTCATCACCGATCGGGGTTTCCATGGAGATCGGCTCTTTAGCGATCTTCAATACCTTGCGGATCTTGTCCTCAGGCATTTCCATGCGTTCGCCCAGCTCTTCCGGGGTCGGTTCGCGACCCATTTCCTGCAACATCTGCCGGGAAATACGGTTGAGCTTGTTGATCGTCTCGATCATGTGCACCGGAATACGGATGGTGCGGGCCTGGTCGGCGATCGAGCGAGTGATCGCTTGACGGATCCACCAGGTGGCATAAGTCGAGAATTTGTAGCCGCGACGGTATTCGAACTTGTCTACCGCTTTCATCAGACCGATGTTGCCTTCCTGGATCAGATCGAGGAATTGCAGGCCACGGTTGGTGTACTTCTTGGCGATCGAGATCACCAGACGCAAGTTCGCTTCAACCATCTCTTTCTTCGCGCGGCGGGCCTTGGCCTCACCGATCGACATGCGACGGTTGATGTCCTTGATCTCGGCAATCGTCAGGCCGGTCTCGGTTTCGAGCGCGGTCAGCTTTTGCTGGCAACGAGCGATATCCGGCTGCAGACGAGCAATGGCTTCGGCGTATTTTGCTTTGCCTTTGGCCAGTGCATCGGTCCAGCTTTCGTCGACTTCATTGCCCGGGAACTGGCGCAGGAAGTCGGCACGCGGCATACGAGCGTCACGCACACACAGCTGCATGATGGCGCGCTCTTGCTGACGCAGGCGATCCAGGGCACTGCGCACGCGTTCAACCAGGCCTTCGAATTGCTTCGGTACCAGCTTGATTGGCATGAACAGCTCAGCCAGGGCCAGCATCTCGGCAATAGCCTGCTTGTTGGCGCGACCGTGCTTCTTCAGCGCCTTGCGGGTGATTTCCATCTGGTCGGCAACGGCGCCAAAGCGCTGTGCTGCGATGACCGGATCGGGACCGCTTTCGGCTTCTTCTTCGTCGTCACTGGCTTCAGCTTCTTCGTCGTCGCTATCGTCGTCCGCTTTCGCGGTCTTGGTATCGACAGGCGGAGGTACTTCCGCAGCAGGTGGCGCAATGCCGTCGTCCGGGTCGATATAACCGCTCAGAACGTCGGACAGGCGGCCACCTTCGGTGGTGACGCGAGTGTATTCGGAGAGGATGTGATCAACCGTGCCAGGGAAGTGCGCAATTGCGCCCATCACTTCACGGATGCCCTCTTCGATACGCTTGGCGATTTCGATTTCGCCTTCACGTGTGAGCAGCTCTACCGTACCCATTTCGCGCATGTACATGCGCACTGGGTCGGTAGTGCGACCAATGTCGGTTTCCACGGCCGCCAACGCTGCAGCGGCTTCTTCAGCTGCTGCTTCGTCGGTGTCGGCTTCGGCCAACAAAAGGGCATCCGCATCCGGAGCACTCTCGAATACGTTGATCCCCATGTCGTTGATCATGCGGATGATGTCTTCCACCTGTTCCGGATCTGAAATATCCTCCGGCAGGTGGTCGTTGACCTCCGCGTAAGTCAGGTAACCCTGCTCACGTCCACGGCTGATCAACTCTTTGAGGCGAGACTGCTGTTGCGCTTTTCCGGACATAACACCCTATCCACTGAAGGTCTTGGCGGGCAAAAAACAAGCCGAGGATTATACCCGAGCTATGACCTCACGCGCCAGTTGAGGTCGGGTTTGATGCGGGAACATTGCGTTTTAAAAGCTCGAGTAGCTGGATTTTCTCTTCGCTACTCAGTTCGCTTTGACGCGATTTCCTGAGAAGTTGTTCCAAAACACGCTCGCGTTGACGAGCGGACAAGCTCTTAATGGTGTCGAAAAACTGTTGTTCAAGGTTATCGCCTTCAATCAGCCACTCCTTTTCCGCCAGCGCTGTCAGCAGATTCCCTTGTGGGGTGCCGTGCCAGCGCGCCATCAGTTGATGAATAGAGCGTAGCTTAGGATTTTTCTGTACAGCTTCGATCAGGGCCACCAGCAATTGCGTGTTGGTGTTGTCGTCATCGGCAAAATGCCCGGCATCTTCAACTTTTTCTGCAAGCGTCGGGTGATGCAGCAGTGTTCGCAGGGCTGACAGCGTCGGTGGCTCCACCGCTGCAGGCACTCGCGGGCCGCGAGGTTGATCGCGATCACCGTCCCGACGCTTGCCCTTGCCGTTCTTGTCCCAGGGTTTGTTGTCCCACTTCTTGCCGCCGCCACCCTTCTTGGGTGTCCATTCCTGCTGCGGCGCGTAGGCCTCCTGAGGTTGCTGGTAATCGCTGTAGTCGGGTATCCCGTCGTAGTCGATGCCGGCGTCGTAGAGGGGCGGCGGTTCCTGGGGAGCACTCTGCACCAACTGATTGACGGCTTCATTGTTGAGGCCGGTGATCTCGCTGAGGCGCTGGCGCATCAGCAGGCGCAGGTTGGCGCCCGGGACTTTTTCGATCAGCGGTGCCGCGAGGGTGGCCATGTGGGCCTTGCCTTCGAGGGAGCGCGGGTCCGATTCATCGATCAGTTGCTGGAAGAAGTAGTCCGCCAGGGGCTGGGCATGCTGATTGATCCGGGCGCGGAAAGCATCGGTGCCTTCGGAGCGAACCAAGGTGTCCGGGTCTTCGCCTTCCGGGAGGAACAGGAAGCGTGCGCGACGTCCGTCCTGCAGGCACGGCAGCGCGGCTTCCAGGGCGCGCCAGGCCGCCTTGCGTCCAGCCTGGTCGCCGTCAAAGCAGAACAGCACGTTGGGCACAATGCGGAACAGGCGCTTGAGGTGTTCTTCGCTGGTTGCCGTGCCCAGGGTCGCGACGGCGTTGCGCAGGCCTTGCTGGGCCAGGGCAATGACGTCCATGTAGCCTTCGACGACGATGATTTCATCGAGGTTGCGGTTGTTCTTGCGGGCTTCGAACAGCCCGTAGAGTTCCTGGCCCTTATGGAAGACTGGGGTTTCCGGGGAGTTCAGGTACTTGGGCTTGTCGTCCCCCAGTACCCGGCCGCCGAAGGCGATGATGCGTCCACGGCTGTCGCGGATCGGGAACATGACGCGGTCGCGGAAGCGGTCATAGCGCTTGCCGGTTTCGGCGTTCTCGATCAGTAGACCGGCATCGATCATGGCTTTCTGCTGCAGGGTGTCGCTGCTCAGGTGTTTGAACAAGTTGTCCCAGCCAGGTGGTGCAAAGCCGAGGCCGAAGTCCCGGGCGATTTCGCCGGTCAGGCCGCGGCCCTTGAGGTAATCCACTGCGGCTTTGCGTGCCGGGTGGCTTTTCAGGGCCTGGCGATAAAAGTCGGCGGCGGCGGTGAGCAGCGGGTACAGCGGCGAGTCGGTGGGCTGGCGCGGTTTGCGTTGTGCGCGGCCGCTCTCTTCGCGAGGGATCTCCATGCCGGCGGCTTTGGCCAGCTCCTCGACAGCCTGGGGGAAGTCCAGGTTGTCGTGGTCCATGATAAAACCCAGGGCGTTGCCGCCGGCGCCGCAGCCGAAACAGTAGTAGAACTGCTTGTCGGGGCTGACGCTGAAGGAGGGGGTTTTCTCTTTGTGGAATGGGCAGCAGGCGGTGTAGTTCTTGCCGGCTTTTTTGATTTGCAGGCGCGAGCTGACGACATCGACGATGTCGGTGCGGTTCAGGAGGTCGTCAATAAAGCTCTGGGGAATTAGCCCGGCCATGGCGTTCTCATCATCACTGCGCGGAAATTGGACCTAAACGAGGGCGGCGAACATTCAGGGAATACGAAGCACAGAAAATGCCTGGCTCGACCCATTGCTGCCGGTTTGATCGTTGTCGGAAAGTCTATCTGTCGAAGGTTCACTGACGTTAGTTCCAATCAGTAATCGACGATTTGAAGATGTTGCCCTGAGTCCGGCAGCGGCCAATGACAGGCCTCGGATAGCTCATAAGCGGGCGCGCGAAGAGTGGCGCCTTGGGCTGATCGTCTGTAGGAAATCAGAAAAGGTGTGCTCGTCAGTAGCCTTGGAAGGCTCGTCAGAAGAGACGTGCACCGCTGGCAGTAGCCAGGTCTGACGTGTGAAGCAGGTTGTCTTGGTCGCGTGTGCGGCTTTGACAGTGAAGCATCAAGCGTTGTCCGCAAATGCCATTAGCCCGGCTGAGGGCCGGGCTTGGCAGAAGCTTGCAGCGAACGTCTGTGTATTAGTACAGACGTACGGCGCGGCGCTGTTCGCGCTGAACTTTCTTGGCGTGACGCTTAACAGCAGCAGCTGCCTTGCGCTTACGCTCAGAAGTCGGCTTCTCGTAAAATTCGCGGCTACGAACTTCAGCCAGAACACCGGCTTTTTCGCAGGAGCGCTTGAAACGACGCAGAGCTACGTCGAAGGGTTCGTTCTCTTTAACTTTGACGGCTGGCATCCAGAGCTACCTTCATTCATTACCGGGGTCAACGTTCTCGTCGCAAAAATCGCGGCTGAGGTCGTCGGTTTTTAAGGGTTGCGGATGTTAACCCCTCAACGCTCGGAATGCAAAGCCTCTGATCGAAAACCGCTGGTCGGGGGCAGGAGTGGCGACTATTATGCGCGCCTTCGAATTCAGCCTCTACAAGGCGCAAACCCATGCTAGTACTGGGATTAGAAACCTCCTGCGACGAAACCGGCGTCGCGCTTTACGACAGTGAACGCGGCCTGCTGGCCGATGCGCTGTTTAGCCAGATCGACCTGCACCGTGCCTATGGCGGCGTGGTGCCGGAGCTGGCCTCACGTGACCACGTCAAGCGCATGCTGCCGTTGATCCGCCAGGTTCTGGCCGAGGCCGACTGCGTGCCTACCGAGATCGACGCCATCGCCTACACGGCGGGTCCGGGCCTGGTCGGTGCCTTGCTGGTGGGCGCTTCTTGCGCCCAGGCGCTGGCCTTTGCCTGGGGCATTCCTGCCCTGGGTGTGCACCACATGGAGGGCCACTTGCTGGCGCCGATGCTGGAGGCGCAACCGCCTGAGTTTCCGTTCGTCGCTTTGTTGGTGTCGGGTGGTCATACCCAACTGGTTCGGGTCGATGGCATCGGCCAATACGAGCTGTTGGGCGAGTCCCTGGATGATGCCGCCGGCGAAGCGTTCGACAAGACTGCAAAGATGATGGGCCTAAATTATCCGGGTGGCCCGGAGATCGCGCGCTTGGCCGTGCAAGGTGTGGCGGGGCGTTTCGTATTCCCGCGGCCGATGACCGATCGTCCGGGCCTGGAGTTCAGCTTCAGCGGTTTGAAAACCTCTGCCCTGAACACCTGGCAGCAGTGCGTCAGCGCTGGAGACGACAGCGAGCAAACCCGTTGCGACATCGCCCTCGCGTTCCAGCAGGCGGTGGTGGACACTTTGACCGTCAAGTGCAAGCGCGCCTTGAAGCAGACCGGGCTGAAAAGCCTGGTCATTGCCGGTGGTGTGAGTGCCAACAAGGCGTTGCGCGTGTCCCTGGAGAAAATGCTCGGGGATATGAAGGGCCAGGTGTTCTACGCTCGTCCTGAGTTCTGTACCGATAATGGCGCGATGATCGCCTTTGCCGGTTGCCAGCGCTTGCTGGCCGGGCAGCAGGAAAGCCTGGCCATCAGCGTGCAGGCGCGTTGGCCGATGGAGCAATTGTCAGCGCTGTGAGCGGATTGCCGCCGGATAAAGGTGAAACCGGCTCATCAACGAGATTCAAAAATGCCGTTCGCGCCCGGCAAACAGGTCGCGTAAATTGCCCCGGTGGCGCCAGACGATCAGCAGTGTAAGCACGCTCATCGGCAATAGCGCTTCCGGCTCCTGCCAGGCCAACAGCGGCAAGGTCAGGGGCGTGGCGATCAGCGCAGCCAGGGAGCTGGTGCGGGTGAGGTAGAAGGTCAGCAGCCAGGCGGCAATGGCCAGCAGCGCGGCTGGCGGGTAAAGCCCCAGCAGCATGCCGGCAGCGGTGGCGACACCTTTGCCGCCGCGAAAGCGAAAGTACACCGGGAACAGGTGGCCGAGTACGGCGCACAGGCCGATCCAGGCCTGTTGTTGCAGGGAAAGCCCGGCCAGGCTGGCGATCAGGACAGGGAGCAATCCCTTGCACAGATCGCCGAGCAAGGTCAGTACGGCGAGCTTCTTGCCGGCCAGGCGCAGCATGTTGGTGGCGCCGGCATTACCGGAGCCACTCATTCGCGGATCCGGATGACCGGTCAGGCGGCTGAGCAAAATGGCGAAGGACAGAGAGCCGAGCAGGTAGGCGAGGATCGCCAGTAACCAAAACATGCTAACTATTCCGGGCGAGGACGCCCTGATTCTAACGGCGCATTGCGCCCTTGTCGTGCTGCGGAGAAGAGTGCTTGGACAGAGTGTTTATCGAAGGCCTGGAAGTCGACACGGTGATCGGTGCCTACGACTGGGAACGCGGGATTACCCAGTGCCTGCGCCTGGATCTGAGCTTTGCCTGGGACAATCGCCCAGCGGCGGCGGGCGATGATCTGACCCTGGCCCTCGACTACGCCAGCGTGTCTTCGCGCATCCAGGCCTTTGCCGAGCAGGCGAAATTTCAGTTGGTGGAAACCTTTGCCGAGCGTCTCGCTGAAGTGTTGATGAGCGAATTCCAGATCCCCTGGTTGCATTTGAAGCTGACCAAGCCTGGCGCCGTGCCGGCCGCCCGCGGCGTTGGCGTGGAGATCGAGCGCGGATGTCGCTAACTCAGGTTTTTCTGGGGCTCGGTAGCAATATCGAGCGCGAAACCCATCTGCGGGCGGGGCTCGATGCCCTGGCGGATTTTTTGCTGGATTTGCGTTGCTCGGCGGTGTTCGAGAGCCAGCCGGTGGGGATCAAGAGCGGCCCGTTCTTCAATCTGGTGGTCTCAGCGCAGACCGACTTGCCGTTGATGGAGCTGGATCGCCGCTTGAAGTTCATCGAGGCGGACAACGGGCGTTATGCGCCTGAACGCAAAGGCTTGCCGCTGGATATCGACGTGCTTCTGTATGGCGATCTGGTTGGCAACTTTGACGGGTTGATCCTGCCCAGGGCCGAAATTCTCAAGAATGCCTTTGTGCTCTGGCCTTTGTCGTTAATGGCGCCTGAGCGCGTGCATCCGCTGGCCGGTAAGCGCCTTGATGCGCTTTGGCGCGACGCCCAGATCGATCAGGTACTGGCGCCGGTAGCGTTCGAGTGGCGTGGCCAGCAATTGACGCCACCCGGTCTCTGACGGCCTTTCGCGAGCAAGCTCGGGAGCCCGCCTGCTCGCGGGTTGCTCAAGGTGTGTGCTGTTCCTTGTAGGTCTTTAGCGCGTTCAAGCGCTCGCGCTTCAGCGCCTCCCCCAATGCCGGCCCTTTGAATCCCTGTTCCAGCAATGGCTGAACCGCCACGGCGCGTGCGGCGCTGGCTGCGCCCCTGAGGTAGTCGGCTTGAGGGTAGGGGCGCGACTCCAGGCCCAGACGCCCCCGTGCATCCATTTCACACGCGGCGATGAACTCGTCGAAACGTTGCGGGCGGCGATACACGTCGAAGCTTTGCAGCAGTGCCAGCAGGGTCGATGCCCTCAGCTCAAAAGCACGATGGCTGTGGGTGTGGTACTCGCCCACCAGCAACGCCAGCTCCTGG
Source organism: Pseudomonas morbosilactucae (assembly GCF_023241665.1). Taxonomy (NCBI): domain Bacteria; kingdom Pseudomonadati; phylum Pseudomonadota; class Gammaproteobacteria; order Pseudomonadales; family Pseudomonadaceae; genus Pseudomonas; species Pseudomonas morbosilactucae. The sequence continues at coordinate 11,687 of NZ_JALQCX010000058.1, forward strand.
CAATCCCGAGGGACCTTGAAGCGCTGGTTCACCGCTTCGATCAGTTTCAGCCCTGTGTGTTCATGCTCAAGGTGCCGAGGCCATTGGTCTTCTGGGGTCAGGCCCTTGCCCAGGTCGTGGAGCAGGCAAGCCCAGCGCACGGTGAGCGGCTGTTGGTGCAGGGCTGCTTGTTGCACAACGCTGAGGGTGTGTACGCCACAGTCGATCTCCGGGTGGTGGATCGGCGGTTGGGGCACGCCGAACAGGGCATCTACTTCCGGCATCAGGACCTTGAGTGCGGCGCAATCACGCAGCACCTGGATAAACACCTGTGGCTGCTTCTCCATGAGAGCACGGGAGATTTCTTTCCAGCTGCGCTCGGGCGTCAGGGCCTCCAACTCGCCAGACTCACTGAGCTGGCGCATCAGTTCCAGGGTTTCTTGGGCCACTGAAAAACCAAGCCCGGCGTAGCGAGCGGCAAAACGGGCGACCCGCAGGACTCGCAGGGGATCTTCGGCGAATGCCGGGGAAACATGGCGCAGGATACGGTCTTTCAGGTCCTTTTGACCGTGATAAGGATCGGTCAGGTTGCCCTGGTCATCTTCCGCCATGGCGTTGATCGTCAGGTCGCGGCGGATCAGGTCCTCTTCAAGGGTGACCTCGGGGCTGGCGTGAAAGGTGAATCCGCCGTAGCCGCGCCCGCTCTTGCGCTCGGTGCGGGCCAGGGCATATTCCTCGCCGCTCTTGGGGTGAAGGAATACCGGGAAATCAGCACCCACGGGACGAAAGCCCTGGGCGAGCATCTCTTCGCTGGTAGCGCCCACCACGACCCAGTCGATATCAGTGACCGGCTCGCCCAGCAGGCGATCGCGCACTGCGCCGCCGACCTTGTAAATCTGCATAAAAAACCTCCGTTAGCGCGACAGAATAACCCTTGTGCCGCGCTAGCGGAGGTTTGATCACGGCTTCAAAGGTGGATGACAGCCAGGTCCAGACGGCCGTAATCGCCTTCGTTGTGATCGCTGCGGGGCGGTACGTGATGGGTTTTGGTCACTTGGTCGCCTTGCAGGGTTTCCAGGTGAATATCGAAGCCCCACAACCGGTGCAGGTGCTTGAGCACTTCGTCGGTGGAGTCACCGAGGGGTTTGCGGTCGTGTTGTTGGTGGCGCAGGGTCAGCGAGCGGTCGCCACGGCGGTCGATGCTCCATATCTGCACGTTGGGTTCGCGGTTGCCCAGGTTGTACTGCGCGGCCAGGGTTTCGCGAATGATCCGATAACCGCCCTCATCGTGAATGGCGGGCACCAGCAAGTCGTCTTTCTGGTCGTCATCCATGATGCTGAACAGCTTGAGGTCGCGGATCACCTTGGGCGAGAGGTACTGCAGGATGAAGCTCTCGTCCTTGAAACTGCTCATGGCGAACTTGATGCTCGACAACCAGTCGGTCCCGGCCAGGTCCGGGAACCAGTGGCGGTCTTCATCCGTGGGGTTTTCGCACATACGGCGAATATCCCGGTACATGGCAAAGCCCAAGGCGTAGGGGTTGATACCGCTGTAGTAAGGGCTGTCGAAGCCTGGCTGGAACACCACGCTGGTGTGGGATGTGAGGAACTCCATCATGAAGCCGTCGGTGACCAGGCCTTCGTCGTACAGGTCGTTCATCAGCGTGTAATGCCAGAAGGTCGCCCAGCCTTCGTTCATCACCTGGGTCTGGCGTTGCGGGTAGAAATACTGGGCGATCTTGCGCACGATGCGCACGATTTCCCGCTGCCAGGGTTCCAGCAACGGCGCGTGTTTTTCGATGAAATAGAGGATGTTTTCCTGAGGTTCGGCGGGGAAGCGCGCATTGTCCTTGTCGCTGTATTTGTCCGCCCCTTTGGGGATGGTGCGCCACAGGTCATTGATCTGTTTCTGCAGGTGCTCTTCACGGTCTTTCTGCCGGCGCCGTTCCTCTTCGGCGGAGATCGGGTAGGGACGCTTGTAGCGGTCCACGCCGTAGTTCATCAGGGCGTGGCAGGAATCCAGGAGGTCTTCCACCGCATCGATGCCGTGGCGCTCTTCGCACTGCATGATGTACTGCTTGGCGAACACCAGGTAATCGATGATTGAACTGGCGTCGGTCCAGGTACGGAACAGGTAGTTGCCCTTGAAGAAGCTGTTATGGCCGTAGCAGGCGTGGGCCACCACCAAGGCCTGCATGCAGATGGTGTTCTCTTCCATCAGGTAGGCGATGCAGGGGTCGGAGTTGATGACGATTTCATAGGCCAGGCCCATCTGGCCGCGGCTGTAGGACTTTTCAGTGCTGAGGAAATGTTTGCCGTAGGACCAATGGTGATAACCCAATGGCATGCCCACCGAGGCGTACGCATCCATCATCTGCTCGGCGGTGATCACTTCGATCTGGTTGGGGTAGGTGTCCAGGGCATAGCGGGCCGCGATACGGCTGATTTCGCGGTCGTAGGCCTGGATCAGCTCGAACGTCCATTCCGAGCCGGTGGAGATAGGTTGGCGTTTCTGCTCTCTGGCGGTCATGTCACTAACCTGCGCTGGAAGAGTTCACGGAAGACCGGATAGATATCTCCGGCCGAGACCAGTTGCTGTTGTGCGAAGGTGTCGGAGAAGGCGTCAGCGATGCGCTCGTATTCGAACCACAGCGCCTGGTGTTCGCGGGGGGTGATTTCCACGTAGGTGTAGTACTGCACGAACGGCATGATCTGATTGATCAGGATGTCGCGGCAGATCGGTGAGTCGTCGTTCCAGTTGTCGCCGTCGGAGGCCTGGGCGGCATAGATGTTCCATTCATTGCTCGGGTAGCGCTCGGCCATGATCTCCTGCATCAGCTTCAGGGCGCTGGAGACGATGGTGCCGCCGGTTTCCCGGGAGTAGAAGAACTCTTCCTCATCCACTTCGCGGGCGCTGGTGTGGTGGCGGATAAAGACCACATCGATCTTGTCGTAGTTGCGCTTGAGGAACAGGTACAAAAGGATGAAGAAGCGCTTGGCAATGTCCTTGGTGGCCTGGGTCATGGAGCCGGAAACGTCCATCAGGCAAAACATCACCGCCTTGGAGCTGGGGTTGGGCTGCTTGATCAGCAGGTTGTACTTGAGGTCGAAAGTGTCGAGGAAGGGCACCCGGTGAATCCGCGCACTCAAACGCTCGATTTCGGTTTCCAGTTCCTGGATATCGCCGAAGTTGTCCGGCTCTTCCCGTTTCAGCCGCGCCAGTTCCTCCTTGGCCTCGCGCAATTTGGCCCGGCTGCTGCCTGACAGGGCGATACGCCGGGCATGGGCCGAGCGCAGGGTGCGAATGATGTTGATACGTGACGGGTTGCCTTCGTTGCTGATGCCCGCGCGCACGGTCTTGAAGGTGTCGGTGCCGGTCAGGTTGCGTTTGACCAGGTTGGGCAGCTCCAAGTCCTCGAACATGAACTCCAGGAACTCTTCCTGGGTGATCTGGAACACGAACTCATCCATGCCCTCGCCGGAGTTACCGGCCTTGCCGCGGCCCCCGCCGCCGCCTCCACCCTGAGGCCGGGCGATGTGTTCGCCGGCGGTAAATTCCTTGTTGCCCGGGTGCACGACGGTCTGTTTGCCACCGCGGCCATGATGCAGCACGGGTTCATCGATATCCCGGCCGGGAATGCTGATCTGTTCGCCGTGCTCCATGTCGGTGATGGAGCGGCGGCTGACGGCTTCTTCCACCGCCTTTTTGATGTGGTCACGGTAACGCCGGAGAAACCGCTGGCGGTTCACCGTGCTCTTGTTCTTGCCGTTCAGGCGTCGGTCGATCACGTAGCTCATGGGCCCCTCCGGGGAGCTTCAAGTCGTAAGCCACAAGCTGCAAGTAAGAGCCCGTTGACGGCGGGCTCAGTGGCTTTTTTCTTGCAGCTTGTCGCTAGAAGCTTGCCGCTGCTTCACTGCGATTTCCGGACCCGTAGGTACCATTCGGAAAGAAGCCGTACCTGTTTGTCGGTGTAGCCGCGTTCGACCATGCGTGTGACGAAGTCGTTGTGTTTTTGCTGATCCTCCTTGCTGGCCTTGGCGTTGAAGCTGATAACCGGCAGCAGGTCCTCGGTGTTGGAGAACATTTTCTTCTCGATGACCACCCGCAGTTTTTCGTAGCTGAGCCAGGTTGGGTTCTTGCCGTTGTTGTTGGCCCGGGCGCGCAGGACGAAATTGACGATCTCGTTGCGGAAATCTTTCGGGTTGCTGATGCCCGCCGGTTTTTCGATTTTCTCCAGTTCTTCGTTGAGCGCTACGCGGTTGAGGATTTCGCCGGTTTCCGGATCGCGGTATTCCTGATCCTGGATCCAGAAGTCCGCGTACAGCACGTAACGGTCAAAAATGTTCTGCCCGTACTCGCTGTAGGACTCAAGGTAAGCGGTCTGGATTTCCTTGCCGATGAACTCGATGTAGCGCGGCGCTAGGTATTCCTTGAGGAAGCGCAGGTAGCGCTCGCGGGTTTCCGCCTGGAACTGCTCCTGTTCAATCTGCTGTTCCAGCACATAGAGCAGGTGCACCGGGTTGGCTGCCACTTCATGGGGGTCGAAGTTGAAGACTTTCGACAGGATCTTGAACGCGAAGCGGGTCGAGAGGCCGTTCATGCCCTCATCGACGCCGGCACTGTCGCGGTACTCCTGGATCGACTTGGCCTTGGGGTCGGTGTCTTTGAGGTTTTCGCCGTCGTAGACCCGCATTTTCGAGTAGATATTCGAGTTTTCCGGTTCTTTGAGGCGCGACAGCACGGTGAACTGAGCCAGCATCTTCAGGGTGTCGGGCGCGCAGTGAGCCTTGGCCAGGGAGCTGTTGAACAACAGTTTGTCGTAGATCTTCACCTCGTCACTGACCCGCAGGCAGTACGGCACCTTGACGATGTAGATCCGGTCGATGAAGGCTTCGTTGTTCTTGTTGTTGCGGAAGGTGTGCCACTCGGATTCGTTGGAGTGGGCCAGCAGGATCCCGGTGAACGGAATCGCCCCCAAGCCCTCGGTGCTGTTGTAGTTGCCTTCCTGGGTGGCGGTCAGCAGTGGGTGCAGCACCTTGATCGGTGCCTTGAACATTTCGACGAATTCCATCAGGCCCTGGTTGGCCCGGCACAGCGCCCCCGAGTAGCTGTAGGCGTCGGCGTCGTTCTGTGGGAATTCCTCCAGTTTGCGGATATCGACCTTACCCACCAGGGCAGAGATGTCCTGGTTGTTTTCATCCCCGGGTTCGGTCTTGGCCACGGCAATCTGGTTGAGGATCGATGGGTAGAGCTTGACCACGCGGAACTGGCTGATATCACCGCCGAACTCGGCCAGGCGCTTGGTGGCCCACGGCGACATGATGGTGTTCAGATAGCGCCGGGGGATGCCGAAGTCCTCTTCGAGGATTGCGCCATCTTCTGTGGCGTTGAACAGCCCAAGAGGCGACTCGAAGACCGGAGAGCCCTTGATGGCGTAGAACGGCACCTTTTCGATCAGTTGTTTAAGCTTCTCGGCCAGGGACGACTTGCCGCCGCCTACGGGGCCCAGCAGATAGAGGATTTGTTTCTTCTCTTCCAGGCCCTGAGCGGCGTGGCGGAAGTAGGAGACGATCTGGTCGATGCATTCTTCCATTCCATGGAAGTCCTCAAAGGCCGGATAGCGGCGGATCACCTTGTTGGAGAAGATGCGTGACAGCCTCGAATTGGTCGAGGTGTCGAGCAGCTCGGGTTCGCCGATGGCCAGTAGCAGGCGTTCTGCGGCGGATACGTAAGCACTGCGATCCTTTTTGCAGAGCTCCAGGTATTCCTGCAGCGACAGCTCTTCCTGGCGTGTGGATTCGAAGCGTTGTTGGAAGTGGCTAAAAATACTCATGACGTCACCTCGCTCGATACGTGGAGCCGACGTCGGATCAGTCAGTCAAGTGCTGGCCCGCAACTGAGCGTCCAGTTGTGGTTTACCCCCCAGAACACCTTCAAAGCTATCGACCTTGAAAGCTAGTACCGATGACCCGCTCGCCGGTGTACCGGCTCTCCCCTGATTTGGATGGCCTGTGGCTAAGGATAGTTCGGAATCGGAGAGGTCAAGGCGAGATGGGGAATTAGTTGCGGCTGACCGTTCGTCAGCGTCCGCTTCAGCCCGCGTAAGACGCGGGCTAGAGGTGCAGAAAAAAATTATTCGGCAGTGCCTTGGGCGATTTCCGTCGGGTAAGTGGTGCGCCACAGTTCAAAGCCGCCGTCGAGGCTGTAGACCTCGGAGAAGCCCTGGCTGACCAGGTACGCCGCAGCACTCTGGCTGGAGTTGCCGTGGTAGCAGACCACGACCAGCGGGGCATCGAGATCGGCGGCGCGGATAAAGTCTGAAATGGAATGGTTGTCCAGATGCAGGGCGCCACTGATGTGGTTCAAGGCATAGGTTTGCGGATCGCGAATATCCACCACGACCGCGCCTTGTTCGCGCAGTGCCTGGGCTTGTTCTGGGGGGATGCGTTTGAATTCGCTCATGGCGGGCTCCTGGGGCTTGGTTGGCGGCGCGTTATGGGCGCTCGGCCGTGACGGGCATGGGGGTGGGCGGAAGAGGTGCGGCATGGCCCTGAGTGTCGCAGTCGCAACTCAGGCGTACGCCGGTGTCGACATTCAGCAGGGTCATGGCGCCGCCCCAGACACAGCCGGTGTCCAGGGCGAAGATGCCAGGTTCGCTGCATTTGCCCTCGAGGGCGGCCCAGTGGCCAAAGATGATCCTCAGGCCTTTGGTCTTGCGCTCTTTATGTTGGAACCAGGGCTCGTATCCCGGTGGGGCGGTCTCGACCCCTTCCTTGCTCTTGAGGTCGAGTTTGCCGTCACTGGTACAGAAACGCATGCGGGTGAAGTAGTTGGTGATCACTCGCAGCCGGGTAACGCCCTTGAGGTCGTTGTCCCACTTCGCCGGGTCGTTGCCGTACATGCCATCCAGGTAGGGCTCGAAAAGGTTGTCGTCTTGCAACGCCTCTTCGACTTCGCTGGCGCATTTGAGGGCTTTCTTCAGGGACCACTGAGGAGGAATGCCGGCGTGAACCATGGCCACTTCGCGCAGTTCGTCATAGTGCATGAGCTTCTGCTGGCGCAGCCATTGCAGCAGGGTTTCGCCATCAGGCGCCTGGAGGATCTCGCGCAGGGTGTCGCTTTTTTTCAAGCGCTCGACATTGCGCCAGGCAGCCAGCAGGTGCAGGTCATGATTGCCCAGCACGCAGACCAGCGAGTCGCGCATGCCGTGGAGAAAACGCAGGGTATCCAGGGACTGGGGCCCGCGGTTGACCAGATCGCCCACCAGCCACAGGTGATCCTTGGCAGGGTCGAAGGCGACCTGCTTGAGCAGGCACTGCAGTGGCTCCAGGCAGCCTTGCAGATCGCCGACAGCGTAGGTCGTCATCTCAGTGCAGGGCTCCGGGCACCGCCAGGCGGAACGGCGCAATGATCGCGTCGAAGTGCTTGCCGTCCTCGGCGAGCATCTCGTAGCTGCCTTGCATGTTACCCACGCGGGTGGTCATCACGGTGCCGCTGCTGTAGGTGTGGCTGTTGCCCGCTGCGATCAGCGGTTGTTGGCCAACCACGCCAGCGCCACGCACTTCTTCGACATGGCCGTCACCGTCGGTGATCACCCAGTGCCGCGACAGCAGCTTGGCAGCCAGGGAGCCGTTGTTCTGCACGGTGATGGTGTAGGCAAAAGCGAAGCGATTGTGCTCGGGTTGCGATTGTTCTGCCAGAAAGCGGGTGACGACGCTGACGTCGACCTGATAGCGGGGATCGGACATGCAAGGGGCCTTTAAAACAAAGCGGAGCGCGGGACGAAGCTGACGGGAATCAGTCTAGGTCAAGTACCGGGTAGTAAACCAGACATCGCGCCTGGCGTCCTACCCGATAACCATCAGGGCTTGTCAGTCGGCGCTGGGTTTCTCGAGGGGCTGTTCGCTGAGCTTGTCGGCCAGGCGCACGAAGGCGGCAAGGTCGAGCTGTTCCGGGCGCAGGCTGCCGTCGACGCCGGCGGCTTCGATTTCGGCGCTCGAGAGCAGTGCCTTGAGAGTGTTGCGCAAGGTCTTGCGGCGCTGGTTGAAGGCTTCGCGAACAATGCGTTCCAGCAGGCGGTGGTCTTTGGCCGGGTGCGGAAGCACCGCATGAGGGACTAGGCGCACGATGGCCGAGTCGACTTTCGGCGGTGGGTTGAACGCACCTGGGCCGACGTTGAACAGGTGCTCCACGCGGCAGTGGTACTGGACCATGATCGACAAGCGCCCCCAATCACCGCCACCCGGGCCGGCCGCCAGGCGCTCGACCACTTCCTTTTGCAGCATGAAGTGCATGTCGCGGATCAGCCCGGCGTTCTGCAGCAGGTGGAAGATCAGCGGTGTGGAGATGTTGTAGGGCAGGTTGCCGACCACTCGCAGGCTGTTCGGTGCAGCGCCCAGGGTGTTGAAGTCGAACTTCAGGGCGTCGCCTTGGTGCAGGCTGAAATTGCTCTTGCCGGCGAACTGCTGGTTGAGGATCGGGATCAGGTCCTTGTCCAGCTCCACCACGTCCAGTTGGGCGCCGCTGTTGAGCAGGCCTTCGGTGAGCGCACCCTGGCCCGGGCCGATTTCCAGCATGCGGTCATCTGGCTTGGCGTGAATGGAGCGCAGGATACGGTCGATTACGCCAGCGTCATGCAGGAAGTTCTGGCCGAAGCGCTTGCGCGCCCGGTGTTGGTAATGCTCGGTCATAAACGGGTCTCGGCCATCTGGTAGGCGGTTTCCAGGGCGACCTGCAGGCTGCCGGTGTCGATGTTGCCGCTGCCGGCCAGATCCAGGGCGGTGCCGTGGTCGACTGAGGTGCGGATGATCGGCAAACCGAGGGTCACGTTGACTGCGGCGCCGAAACCTTTGTATTTCAGCACGGGCAGGCCTTGGTCGTGGTACATCGCCAGCACCGCGTCGCAGTGCTCCAGATATTTGGGGTTGAACAGAGTGTCGGCGGGCAGCGGACCGCGCAGGTCCATGCCTTCGTTGCGCAGACGCTCCAGGGTGGGTTCGATAATGTCGATTTCTTCATGGCCCAGATGCCCGCTTTCGCCGGCATGAGGGTTGAGCCCGCAGACAAGAATGCGTGGCTGGGCGATGCCGAACTTGTCACGCAGGTCGGCATGCAGAATGCGCGTCACTCGTTCCAGGCGCTCTGCAGTGATGGCGTCGGCCACCTCTCGCAGGGGCAGGTGAGTGGTCACCAGGGCCACGCGCAGGCCGTGGGTGGCCAGCATCATGACCACTTGCGGAGTGTGGGTCAGGTCAGCGAGGAATTCGGTGTGCCCGGAGAAGGCAATACCTGCGTCGTTGATCACACCTTTGTGCACCGGGGCCGTGATCATCCCGGCGAAATGCCCATCCAGGCAGCCTTGGCCTGCGCGGGTGAGGGTTTCGAGGACAAATGCGGCATTGGCCTGATCAAGCTGGCCGGTGATAACTCTATTGGCCAGCGCGGTGTCCCAGACATACAGGCTGCCTGCCGGTGCGGGTGCATCGGGCAGGCTGTCCAGGGTGACCGGCAACAACCTGACCGCCACACCCAACTGCGCGGCCCGCTCTAGGAGCAGGTCGCGGCTGGTAATGGCAATCAGGGGGTGAGGCTGGGGTTGCGAGGCGAGCAGCAGGCACAGGTCAGGACCTATACCGGCCGGCTCGCCGGGTGTCAGAGCGAAACGCTGGGGTTTCACTGTGCCGCCTGGTCAGCGCCAGGAAGTTTGATCTCGACGTAGGCTTCGTCGCGGATCTGACGCAACCAGGTCTGCAGCTCTTCGTCGTATTTACGGTTACGCAATACGGTCATGGCTTGCTGCTCGCGGGCCTGGCTGGTGCTGTCGGTGGCACGACGGCCAAGGACTTCCAGGACGTGCCAGCCATACGGGCTCTTGAACGGCTTGGACAGCTGACCTTGCGGGGTCTTGGCCATCACTTCGCGGAACTCGGGCACCAGGGCGTTCGGGTCGATCCAGTTCAGGTCGCCGCCGTTAAGTGCGGAGCCCGGGTCTTCCGAGTAGCTTTTTGCCAGTTCGGCAAAGTCTTCGCCGGCTTCGATGCGCTCGTAGAGTTTCTGCGCCAGGCGCTTGGTCTCTTCTTCGCTGCGGATTTCGCTTGGTTTGATCAGGATGTGGCGAACATGGACTTCGTCCCGCACCTGATTGCCACCGCCGCGCTTCTCCAGCAGCTTGAGGATGATGAAGCCGCCAGGCGTACGCGCTGGCTGAGTGATATCGCCTACGGACATGGCGCTCAGCTCGCGGTCGAAAGGCGGTGGCAGTTGAGCGGCCTTACGCCAGCCCATGTCGCCGCCTTCCAAGGCGTTGTCGCTGCCGGAGCGAGCGATGGCCATCTGGGCGAAGTCAGCGCCTTGCTTGAGTTGCTGATAGACCTCCATCGCCTGGCGCGCGGCACCCTGAATCGCTTCCGAGTTGGCGCTTTCCGGGGTCGGGATCAGGATGTTGGCCAGGTGCAGTTCTTCGGACAGCTGCATCTTGCCCAAGTCGGAAGCCAGGAAGTTTTTCACTTCTTGCTCGGAGACCTGGATGCGTTCGGCGACACGGCGCTGCCGTACACGGCTGATGACCATCTCGCGACGGACCTGGTCACGGGCGTCTTCATAAGACAGGCCGTCGTGGGCCAGGGCCGCACGGAACTGATCGATGCTCATGTTGTTGCGCTGGGCGATGGTGCCGATGGCCTGGTTCAGCTCTTCATCGGTGATACGGATGCCGGAACGTTCGCCGATCTGCAGTTGCAGGTTCTCGACGATCAGGCGTTCCAGTACCTGTTGTTCCAGGACGCTGGTGGGCGGCACGCCACCGCCACGCTTGGCGATGGTTTGCTGAACCTCTTGGACCCGCTGGTCCAATTGGCTCTGCATGACCACGTCGTTGTCGACGATGGCCACGACCTTGTCGATGGACTGCACCGCGGCGCTGGCCGCGGTACTCAGGAACAGCGCGCCCAGCATCAGCGGGCGCAGACAATCAGAAAGCTTGGTCTTCACGTTCACGATAACCTTGGATGCCTTTGTCGAGGAAGCTCTCTACCTTGGTGCCCATGACGCCACCGAGTCCCTTCAGAACAATTTGGAGGAAGATGCCGCGGTCGCCTTTTTCGTTCTCCGGAGCGTTCTGACTGAACTCGTCATACTTGACCCAGTAACGGCTGATCAGGCGCAGTTTCCAGCAGCAGTTGTCGTACTCGAAACCACCAAAGGCTTCCAGCGTGCGGTTGCGGTTGTAGTCGTACTGCCAGCGGCTGATGGCGTTCCATTGCGGCACGATCGGCCAGATCACCGAGAAGTCGTGCTGCTGGATCTTGTAGTAGTCCTTCACGTAGTCCGCAGTGCCTGGGGTGCCGTAGTCGCCGCCGACCTTCCAGGTGCCGCTGTTTTCGTCGTAGCGGATCTGGTCGTTGCGATAACGGTAGCCGGCGTTGATAACCTTGTTCGGGTTGTCTTCAGGCTGGTAGTGGAACATCGCGCTGCCGGAACGCGGGCTGTGGCTGTCCGGATCCCAGTTGTAGCTGGCAGTGGTACGCCAGTCGCGGTTGAAGCGATATTCGTACTCGACCGCGTAAGGCGAGACATTGGAGGTGGCATCGGCGCGTTCACGATAATCCAGGCCCGGCAGTTGTACGGTGCGGTCCTTGAAGTACAGCGCCTGGCCGACACTGACCCGTTGACGTTCGAAGCCATTCTCTTCGATCCAGCGGTTGGTCAGTCCCAGGGACAGTTTGTTCTCGTCACCTACACGGTCCGAACCGGAGAAGCGGTTTTCCCGGAACAGCGAAGCGTAGTTGAACGAGTACTCACCGGTATCGAATACCGGGATGTCCTTCTGGTCTTCCTCGGGAACATAGAGGTAGAACAGGCGAGGTTCCAGGGTCTGGCGGTACTTGGTGCCGAACCATTGAGTATCACGGTCGAAGTACAGGCCGCTGTCGACGCTGACGATTGGCAGGCCACGGTTCTGCGAGCTGCTGAACGACTCGCCCAGCGCGGAAGCGCGGCTGCGGTTGGTCACCAGGTCGTTTTTGCCTTGCCCGTCAAGATCAAGGTTGTACTGGGTGTACATGTACTTGACCGAAGGGGTCACGTAACCGTATGTCCAGTTCAGCGGCAGGCTGACGCCAGGCTTGAGGTTCAGGCGATCGCCGTTGGCGCGAGCCAGGCCGGCGACGTTGGTGTCCAGGCGGTCTTCGGGGTCGCCGTCCTGATCGGTATAGGTACCTGTAAGCAGGTCACGCTCAAAGCGCACCAGCTCAGTGTTGTAGGTGAACTCCAGGCCTTCCGGATGGTAAGGCAGGGTCCCATCAAGGGTCAGCTGAGGCAGGCGGTTGTAAGGCGTGATGTTGGAAACACTCGCCAGCTCATAAGCCTGCACATTGAGGCGCGCAGTGTAGCTGTCGCCCCGGTAGGTGGCCGCCGCTTGCTGATTGACGTAGTCCGACGTGGAGATGCCGATCTGTTCCGATTGCAGATCCTGGAAGTAGTACGGATCGCTGATCTTGGTGTAGTCGACTTCGGTCATCAGGCGCGAATCAAGCCCGCCCTTGTGCTGCCAGTTGAGCATGTAGCGGGTTTTTTCGTAGTCGGTCTGCTTTTTGCGCTCGGTGTCGTCGTCGTTGAGGTACGCGGCGCCGAACTGACCTTCGCTGCTCTGCGTCAGGTAACGGAACTCGCCTTCCATCAACAGCCCGCGTTTGCTCATATAACGCGGGTAGACGGTGGCATCGTAGTTCGGTGCCAGGTTGAAGTAGTACGGCGTTACCATCGTGAAGCCGGTATCGCTGCCGGTGCCGATGGTCGGCGGCAGGAAGCCGGACTGACGACGATCGTCAATCGGGAAATAGATGTACGGGGTGTAGAGCACCGGAATGTCTTTGACCCGCAGCGTGACGTTGGTCGCGGTACCGAAGCCGGTGGCCGGGTTCAAGGTGATGTTGTTGCCCTTGAGCTGCCAGGCGTTGCTGTTCGGTTCACACGAGGTGTACGTACCATCCTTGAGGCGGATGATGGCGTTCTCTGCGCGCTTGGCGTACAGCGCGCTGCCACGGATTCGCGATTTGTGCAGCACGTATTCGGCGTTGTCGACCTTGGCCTCGCCGGTGTCCAACTGTACGTCGGCGTGGTCGCCGACCAGCAGGGCGCCGTTGTCGCGCACACGCACGTTGCCGTTCAGCTCGCCGCGGTTCTCAGCCTGGTAGAGGCTGGCCTCGTCGGCTTCGACTTGCATGCTGCCTTGGCGCATGACCACGTCACCCGCCAGGGTCGCAACTTGATCTTCCTGCTGATAACGCGACGCCTTGGCACCGATAAAGGTCGGGGCGTCACTTTTATTCGTCTTGTCATTCATGCCAGGACGAATCGGTTCGATATAGGAACCAGAGCAGTAAGGACCGGTCTCGGCCAGTTGGGCGGCGGTGAGCTTCTCGCGCGGTACCCAGTCGAGGTGACTGTAGTCTTCGCTGCGTGACTTCAGGCCACGGCCTTTGGCTTCGGTGACCAGCACGGGCTTGTTGCCAGTTTCGGCGGTGGAGCCACTGTCAGCCGGGGTTTCGCCAGTGGAGCTGGCGACGCCGACGTCATGCACCGGACGCGGAGGGAGCTGGGCGGCGTTGCTTTTCGGCGCGCAGGCCCAGCCACCCGAAGCAGAGACTGAGCAGTCATACTGTTCCGCGGCGACCACGAAGGAAGTGGCTAGAGGTTGCAGGGCCAGCAAACCGCCGGTAACCAACAACGGAAATTTTTTACGAAACGCGGGGGATTTCAATGCCATCTTATTAGTCCGGGCTTCCTGCGTGCCATCTGCCCGCGGTGGGGGCCGCACGCCTCTCGATGGTCTGAAAAAGATGCTGGATAATAAAGCATGACCCGCTTGACGGCTAGCGCCGTCGGAGACCCTTGCAATGCCTGACCAAGATGTACGCTTGCAACACCTGAAAGTTTGGCTCGATGAGCAGTTGGCAATCGTTTATGCAGCACAAGGCTGGGGTGCAGTGCCCCCGGCCACATTGACCGCGGCCAGCAGTGACGCCAGTTTCCGGCGTTATTTCCGTTGGCAGGGCGAGGGCCGCAGCTTTGTGGTGATGGACGCGCCGCCGCCTCAGGAAAACTGCAAGCCCTTCGTCGATATCGCCCATTTGCTCGCCACGTCGGGAATAAATGTGCCGAAAATTTATGCCGAGGATCTGGCCCGCGGTTTTCTTTTGCTCAATGACCTGGGCAATCAGACCTACCTCGACGTCATCGACAGCGACAATGCCGATGCCTTGTTCAACGATGCCCTGACTGCGTTGCTGGCCTTCCAGCAATTGCCGATGCAGGCGCCGCTGCCCAGTTATGACGTGGCGCTGTTGCGCCGCGAGCTGGAGCTGTTCCCCGAGTGGTACGTCGGCCGCGAGCTGGGAGTCGAGCTCGACCCCGCGCAACGTGGCCAATGGCAGCGGGTCAGCGACCTGCTGATCGACAGCGCCCTGGCTCAGCCCAAGGTGCTGGTGCATCGCGACTACATGCCGCGCAACCTGATGCTCAGCGAGCCTAACCCGGGCGTGCTGGATTTCCAGGATGCGGTCTATGGGCCGGTGACCTATGACGTCACGTGCCTGTTCAAGGATGCCTTCCTCAGTTGGCCCGAGGCGCGAGTGCGCACCTGGTTGGAGGCTTACTGGCGCCAGGCCGGTGAGCGGGGCATTCCGGTCCAGCCGGACTTCGACGACTTCCTGCGCGCCAGCGATTTGATGGGCGTGCAGCGACACCTCAAGGTCATCGGGATTTTTGCGCGGATCTGCCATCGCGACGGCAAGCCGCGCTACCTGGCCGACGTGCCGCGTTTCTTTGCTTATATAGAAGCCGTGTTGCTGCGTCGGCCGGAGTTGGCGGAGCTGGGTGAGCTGCTGGCCAGTTTGCGCGCCTCGGTCGGAGCCGACTCATGAAGGCAATGATCCTGGCGGCAGGCAAGGGCGAGCGCATGCGCCCCTTGACCCTGACCACACCCAAGCCCCTGATCCGCGCGGGCGGCGTGCCGTTGATCGAGTACCACCTGCGGGCACTGGCCGCTGCGGGGTTTACCGACATCGTCATCAACCACGCCTGGCTGGGCCAGCAGATCGAGGATTACCTGGGGGACGGTTCGCGCTGGGGCGTGCGTATCCAGTACTCCCCCGAGGGCGAGCCGCTGGAAACCGGCGGCGGTATTTTCCGCGCCTTGCCGTTGTTGGGGGATGAGCCGTTCCTGGTGGTCAATGGCGATATCTGGACCGACTACGACTTCAGCGTCCTGCACGCGCCGATCCATGGCTTGGCGCATCTGGTGTTGGTGAGCAATCCCCCCCATCACCCTGCAGGCGACTTCAGCCTGGTGGAGGATGAGGTGTGCGAGCCGCAGCCGGGCGAGTCGACCCTGACCTACAGCGGTGTTTCGGTGTTGCACCCGGAGTTGTTTGCCGGTTGCGCAGCGGGGGCGTTCAAGCTGGCGCCGCTGCTGCGCAAGGCGATGGCGGACGGCCAGGTGTCTGGCGAGACGTTGCGCGGTCACTGGGTGGATGTCGGCACCCTGGAGCGTCTGGCCGAGGTTGAACAGCTGCTAGAAGCGAGTCGCTGAGATGTTATGGCCAGGGACTCTGATTGGAGCCGGAGCGGGGTTTGCCATCGCCAGTATTCCGGGGGCCATATTGGGCGCGTTATTGGGGCAGGCGCTGGATCGGCGCCTGCAGTTGCACAGCTGGGCCCATGTGCGCGAGCGCTTGGGCGGTCGTCCGGCGCTGCGCAATGATGAACTGCTGTTCGTGCTCTTGGGGCGCCTGGCCAAAAGTGATGGTCGGGTAGTGGATGGGCATATCCAGCAGGCGCGCCAGGAAATGCGCGCCCTGGAAATGGCCGAGTCGGCCCAGCGTCGGGCGATTGCGGCGTTCAACCGGGGTAAGTCGGGCAATGATCGTTTGCGCGGTTACCTGCGGCGCCTCGGGGCTCAGCCCCATGCGGCAGAGGGCGTGTTGCGCGCGTGCTGGCGCATGGTCTGGGCCGATGGGCGAGCGGGCAGCGCCGAGCGTGAATTGCTGCTGCTATGGGGCAAGTGGTTGGGGTGGAGTGCGCCGCAGGTTCAGGCCTTGGCCCATGACTATGAGCCCAACAAGCGACCGCTCACCAACAGTGCCGGGAGTTATCAGGATGCGTTGCGCCTGCTCGGTGTTTCCGCCACCAGTGAGCCGGCGCAGATCAAGCGTGCCTATCGACGCCTGCTCAGTCGGCACCACCCGGACAAGATTGCCGGCACCGGCGCCACCGCCAATGAGGTGCGTGAGGCCACCGAGAAGACCCGTGAACTGCACAGCGCCTACACGTTGATCCGCCAGCGCCGGGACTTTCGTTAAACCGCGTCGCTCGTGGCGCGCCTGCCAGCTAAGGCAGCAGGTGCGCTACGGGCGGTTGGGTTCAACCCTCGACGTTTTGCGGGCTCAACCAGCCGCGTATGCGCCGGAACAGTTGCTCCTGCTGTGCGGCGCTGTTGCCCGGCAAGGCCTTGAGGGCGATCTGGGTAAAGTCCGCGGCCTTTTGCCGTTTGCTGGCTTGCAAACGCTCCAGCGCAGCTTTTTGCGCCTGGGGCTGGTCCTTGTAGAAAAAATCCGCAGTGGGCAGTTTCAACGTCGGGGTCACGGCCGCCAGCTCCGGCTTGCCGATGGCCGGTGTCTGGGCCGCGACCATCACCAGCTTCTGCACCTGGGCCGGTTGTTTTTCGCTCAGGTAGCGCGCCGCCCAATAGGCGCCGGTGCCATGGCCGAGCAAGACGATGCTGCGGGCGTTCTGTTGTTCGGCGAAGGCCAATACCGCGTCGATGCGGGCAAAGAGCCGTTCCGCGTCGGCCTTGGCCTGTTCGTCGGCGCTCTCGACCACTGCGCGGTCGGCAATATCGGCTTCACCGCCGGCGACCTGCTCGATGGGCTTGGCTTCGGTGCTGGCATCTTTGCTGCTGGCAACCTTGGCGTCAGGGGCTGGCGCAGGCGCTTCGACGACCCGTGCTTGCGCGGCGTCGCTCAACAGGTCGGGCAGGGTCAGGCTAAGGCTGCTCCACTCGGCGTTCGGCAACTTGTTGCGCAGCGGTGCAATGGCTTGCGGCCAGTCAGCGGTTTCCCCGGCCCCGGGGACGATAATCACCACGCCCTTCGGGTCGCTGGTGTTGGCGGGCTTCCACAGGGCGAGGAAAGTGTCGCCGCCCGCTTGCAGTTGCTGCTGTTCCTGGGGTGGAATCTGGCGCTCCAGGGCCGTGGCATCTTCCTGGCTGCGCTCGAGTAGCGGTTGACGTTCCTGGGGTTTTTCCTCGGCGGCCTTTTCCGTTGCGGCGGGTGCCGGTTCGGCGGCGCTGACAGAAAAGGCACAGGGCAGGATCAGCGACAGGCACAATGCGGGCAGTGCCGAGCGGTAGACAAAGGGCATCGGATATTCCAGGCCAGAAGTAATCCCGGCAGCCTAATGGGTTGGTCAGTATTTGTCAGTGGGTGAGAGTTCAGATGATGCGTATGCGCTGCCTGTTGGTTATCGGCTGTCTCTGCCTTCCCTTGATGGCCTGGGCGGCACCGGCCACTCCGGTGCCCGCCGTGCCCTTGAGCCAGGAGCAGCAGCAATGGCTCGAACAGCACAAGGAACTGCGGGTGGGCCTGGTGTTGCAGGCACCTTTCGCTTTGTACGACCGCCGCCTGCAACGCCTTTCCGGGGCCAACGTCGAGCTGATGCAATGGCTGGGCAAGGCGCTCAAGGTCGAGCTGAGCTGGCGCAACTTCCCTGACCAGGCCCAGTTGGAGAGAGCCCTGCGCGAGGGCGAGGTGGACATGGCGCCGGGGCTGAGCCAAACCCCGGCCGGGCTGCGCCTGTGGATGTTCAGCGACCCCTACATGCGCGTGCCGCAGTTGGTGGTGGGTGAGCGCAAAGGCTCCGGGGCTGTGGAACTGGAGAAGCTCGATAGCCAGTCCCGGGTCGCCGTGCGCATGCCCAGCACCGTGGCCGATTACCTGAAAGTCACCTATCCCAACCTGAATCTGCAGGGCGTCCCTCTGGAGCGCCAGGCCCTTCAATTGCTGCTCAGCCAGCAGGCGCGCTACGCGGTGGTCGATGAGGCCCAGCTCAGCCGGCTCTCGGGGGAGCCGGAGTTCGCCGAGCTGGCGGTGGTCGGCGATATCGGCCTGCCGCAACTGCTGCGTGTCGCCACCCGGCGCGACTGGCCCGAGTTGGCCAGCATCGTCGAGAACGGTTTGCATGCGATGCCGGCCAAGGAGCTGGAGCAACTGCACAACCGCTGGCTGCAACCCAAGTACCCGCGGTTGGCCGAGTCGCCGGGTTTTTGGCAGAACCTCAGCCTGATCGCCCTGGTGTTGCTGTTGGCCAGCATGGCCATTGTGGTCTGGCAGCGTCGCCAGCAACGCAACCTGGAGCAGAGCTTGCTGGCTGCCCGAGAGGATATTGCCTTGCGCGCGGCCGGTGAAGAAGCCCTGCGCCTGACCCAGTTCTCCATTGACCAGAGCACCGTGGGCATTCTCTGGGTCAACTGGGACAGCCATGTGCGTTATGCCAACCGGGCTGCCGAAGAGATGCTCGGTTACGTGGCGGGCGCTGTGATTGACCGGCCGTTGATCGACTTCGAGCCCAACCTGCACATGGACCGCTGGCTGAACCTGTGGAAGCGCGCCCGATCCAGCGAGGAGGGCGCGCAGAGTTTTGAAACCCAGTGTGTGAAAGCCGACGGCAGCATTTTGCCGGTGGACGTGTCTTTGAGTTTCCTGCGCTTTCGCGACAGTGAATACCTGGTGGTCTACCTCAATGACGTCACCGAGCGCCGCCGCGCCCTGGCCGCCCTGCGTGAAAGCGAAGCGCGACTGCAAGGCATTGCTGCCAATGTGCCGGGGCTGGTGTTTCGCCTGGAGCGGGCGCCGGTTACCGGGCAGATTGATTTTGCCTACATCAGCGAAGGCAGCGAGAGCCTGGTGGGCTATGCGCCGGCCGTGCTGAGCCACCGGGACATGGGGCTGCGCAGCCTGGTCCATCCCGACGACAAAGCCAGTTATCACTGCACCCAGGACCAGGCCCTGGACACCGACAGCGATTGGTCCTGGCAGGGGCGGATCCTGACGCGCCAGGGCGAGCAGCGCTGGGCGGAAATCAAGGCCATTACCCGGCGTCTCGACGACGGCGCCTTTGTCTGGGACGGCAT
Organism: Pseudomonas morbosilactucae; assembly: GCF_023241665.1. Lineage (NCBI taxonomy): Bacteria > Pseudomonadati > Pseudomonadota > Gammaproteobacteria > Pseudomonadales > Pseudomonadaceae > Pseudomonas > Pseudomonas morbosilactucae. Next base: position 30,853 of record NZ_JALQCX010000058.1, read on the forward strand.
TGTCTGGGACATCAGCGAGAGCAAGCGCATCGAGCTGGAGCTGGCCAGTTCCCGTGAGCAATTGCGTGAGCTCTCGGCGCACCTGGAAAGTGTGCGTGAAGAGGAAAAGGCCCACATCGCCCGGGAAGTGCATGACGAACTGGGGCAGATGCTCACCGTGCTCAAGCTGGAAACCTCCATGTGCGAGCTGGCCTATGCCCAGCTTGACCCGGGGCTGCACGAGCGGCTCAACAGCATGAAGCGCCTGATCGCCCAGTTGTTCCAGTTGGTGCGGGACGTGGCCACGGCCCTGCGCCCGCCGATCCTCGACGCCGGCATCGCTTCGGCCATCGAGTGGCAGGCCCGGCGTTTTGAAGCGCGTACGCAGATTCCTTGCCTGGTCCAGGTCCCCGACAACTTGCCGGTGCTCAGCGACGCCAAGGCCATCGGCCTGTTCCGTATCCTTCAAGAGGCGCTGACCAATGTCATGCGGCATGCGCAAGCGCATACTGTCGAACTCAGCCTGGCTCTGGAGGGCAATGAGTTGTGCATGAGCATCAGCGACGATGGTCAGGGTTTTGTCGCCGACGCCAGCCGGCCAACGTCCTTCGGCCTGGTGGGCATGCGTGAGCGGGTGCTGATCATGGGCGGTAGCCTGGTCTTGCACAGTGAGTTGGGGGAGGGCACGACCCTGAGCGTCAGGGTGCCCCTGGATGCGTGAACCACTGCTTTGATAACGTCCTGATAAAAAGGAGAACTGCGTGATTCGTGTACTGGTAGCCGAAGACCACACCATCGTTCGTGAAGGCATCAAGCAACTGATCGGCCTGGCCAAGGACCTGGTCGTGGTGGGCGAGGCGAGCAACGGTGAACAGTTGCTCGAAACCTTGCGCCATGTGCCGTGCGAGGTGGTGTTGCTGGACATCTCCATGCCCGGCGTCAACGGCCTGGAGGCGATTCCACGCATTCGCGCCTTGAACAACCCGCCGGCGATCCTGGTGCTGTCCATGCACGATGAGGCGCAAATGGCGGCCCGGGCGCTGAAGGTTGGCGCGGCGGGTTACGCCACCAAGGACAGCGATCCGTCGCTGTTGCTGACGGCGATTCGCAAAGTCGCTTCGGGCGGGCGCTACATCGACCCGGACTTGGCGGACCGCATGGTCTTCGAGGTCGGCCTGACGGACAGCCGGCCCCTGCATTCCTTATTGTCGGAGCGCGAATTTTCGGTGTTCGAGCGCCTGGCCCAGGGCGCCAACGTCAACGACATTGCCCAGCAACTGGCCCTGAGCAGCAAGACCATCAGCACCCACAAGGCGCGGCTGATGCAAAAGCTCAACATCACCTCCCTGGCCGAATTGGTGAAGTACGCGATGGAACACAAACTGCTCTAGCTGCCGCCACATACCCATTAACGACATCCCCGCCACCGGCCTTTGCCGGTTCTTGCCGCTTGCCGCTACACACTCGCCGTTGCTCTTATCCAATCCCGCCATCCTTGTAGGGCAATCCCTACACGCAACCTTCCATCCGGCTGAGGCCAATCTCTCCTACCCCCCGATTTGCGCGCTTTGCGGGCTCCACTAGGCTTGGTTCACAGCCGTCATAAACAAAAGGTGTGGGTATGAGCGAGGTCGATTCAAGTGCTGGGGCCAACGATGTTCTGGTCAGCTTTCGTGGTGTGCAAAAGAGCTACGACGGCGAGAACCTGATCGTCAAAGACCTCAACCTGGAAATTCGCAAAGGCGAATTCCTCACCCTGCTCGGGCCTTCGGGTTCCGGCAAGACCACCAGCCTGATGATGCTGGCCGGTTTCGAAACCCCGACCGCTGGCGAGATCCAGCTGGCCGGGCGCTCCATCAACAACGTGCCGCCGCACAAGCGCGACATCGGCATGGTGTTCCAGAACTACGCCTTGTTCCCCCACATGACCGTGTCCGAGAACCTGGGCTTTCCCCTGTCGGTACGCGGCCTGAGCAAGACCGACATCAGCGAGCGGGTCAAACGCGTGCTGAGCATGGTCCAGCTCGAGGCGTTCGCCCAGCGTTATCCGGCCCAGCTTTCCGGCGGCCAGCAGCAGCGGGTGGCCCTGGCTCGGGCCCTGGTGTTCGAGCCTCAGTTGGTACTGATGGACGAACCCCTCGGTGCCCTCGACAAGCAACTGCGCGAACACATGCAGATGGAGATCAAACACCTGCACCAGCGCCTCGGCGTGACCGTGGTCTATGTGACCCACGACCAGGGTGAAGCCCTGACCATGTCCGACCGCGTGGCGGTGTTCCACCAGGGCGAGATCCAGCAGATCGCCCCGCCGCGTACCCTCTACGAAGAACCGAAAAACACTTTTGTGGCCAACTTCATCGGCGAAAACAACCGCCTCAATGGCCGCCTGCACAGCCACACCGGCGACCGTTGCGTGGTCGAGCTGGGCCGGGGCGAGAAGGTCGAGGCCCTGGCGGTCAACGTCGGCAAGATTGGCGAGCCGGTGACCCTGTCGATCCGCCCGGAGCGTGTGAGCCTCAACGGTTCCAGTGAAAGCTGCGTCAACCGTTTCTCGGGGCGGGTGGCGGAGTTCATCTATCTGGGCGACCACGTCCGGGTTCGCCTGGAAGTCTGCGGCAAGGCCGACTTCTTCGTGAAACAGCCGATTGCCGAGCTCGATACTGCGCTGGCGGTGGGCGATGTGGTTCCGCTTGGCTGGCAAGTCGAGCACGTTCGTGCGCTTGACCCCCTTCTAGAGGCGAACTGATCGCCCCCTGGCAACACCAACCCTGCACGTGGAGAACACAATAAATGTTGAGATCCCTGAAATTCACCGCCCTGACACTGGGCTTGATGGGTGCGGCAAGCGCGATGGCGGCAGGCCCTGACCTGACCGTGGTGTCCTTTGGTGGGGCGAACAAGGCCGCGCAGGTCAAAGCCTTCTACGCACCTTGGGAAGCGGCGGGCCACGGCAAGATCGTCGCCGGCGAATACAACGGTGAAATGGCCAAGGTCAAAGCCATGGTCGACACCAAGAGCGTGTCCTGGGATCTGGTGGAAGTTGAATCACCGGAACTGTCCCGTGGTTGCGACGAGGACATGTTCGAACAACTGGACCCGGCCCTGTTCGGCAAGAACGAAGACTACGTCAAGGGCGCGATCCAGCCATGCGGCGTAGGCTTCTTTGTCTGGTCCACCGTGTTGGCCTACAACGCCGACAAGCTGAAAACCGCACCGACCAGCTGGGCTGATTTCTGGGACACCAAGCAGTTCCCGGGCAAGCGTGGCCTGCGTAAAGGCGCCAAATACACCCTGGAATTCGCCCTGATGGCCGACGGCGTTGCGCCGAAAGACGTCTACAAAGTGCTGGCCGGCAAAGATGGCCAGGACCGCGCGTTCAAGAAACTCGACGAGCTCAAGCCGAGCATCCAATGGTGGGAAGCCGGCGCCCAGCCGCCGCAGTATCTGGCCTCGGGTGACGTGGTCATGAGCTCGGCCTACAACGGCCGGATCGCTGCCGTGCAGAAAGAAAGCAACCTGAAAGTGGTGTGGAACGGCGGCATCTACGACTTCGATGCCTGGGCCATTCCTAAAGGCCTGTCCAAGGAGCGTGCCGAGGCAGCGAAGAAATTCATCGCGTTCTCGGTGCAGCCACAGCAGCAGAAGACCTACTCGGAAAACATCGCTTACGGCCCGGCTAACACCCAAGCAGTTCCGCTGTTGGCCAAAGACATCCTCAAGGACATGCCGACCACCCCGGAAAACATCGCCAACCAAGTGCAGATCGACGTCAGCTTCTGGGCTGACAACGGCGAGCAACTGGAGCAGCGCTTCAACGCCTGGGCTGCCAAGTAAGGCGTCCTGCAACTGCGTCGTCACCTCCGGGTGACGGCGCCATCGTTTAAAGTCTTGCGGAGTTTGTCATGACCATCACCGTTCCCCTGAACGCGGTCACCGGCCCCACCTTGAAGCAGCGTCTGGCACGTGCCGAGCGGGTCAACCGCTGGAAGGCTCAAGCCCTGATCGCGCCTCTGGTGCTGTTCCTGCTGCTGGTGTTCCTGGTGCCGATTGTGGCGCTGTTGTACAAGAGCGTCGGTAACCCGGAAGTGGTGGCAGGCATGCCGCGTACCGTTGCCGCCATCAGTGGCTGGGACGGTCGGGGCTTGCCGGCAGAACCGGCCTACAAGGCCTTGAGCGAAGACCTGGCCGAAGCACGCAAGAATCAAACCTTGGGCGACCTGTCCAAGCGCCTGAACATGGAGTTGGCCGGCTATCGCAGCCTGCTGACCAAAACTGCCCGGGCCCTGCCATTCAAGGCCGAGCCGAGCGCCTATAAAGAAGCCCTGGAAAGCCTGGACGAGCGTTGGGGCGACCCGGCCTACTGGCAGGCGATCCGTCGCAACACCAGCAGCCTGACGCCTTACTACCTGCTGGCCGCCGTGGACCACCGCATCGACGACCTCGGTGAAGTGGCGCCAGCCACCCCGGACCAGGCGATCTACCTGGACATCTTTGCCCGGACCTTCTGGATGGGCCTGGTGATCACCGCCATCTGCCTGGCCCTGGCCTATCCGCTGGCGTACCTGCTGGCCAACCTGCCGGCGCGCAAAAGCAACCTGCTGATGATCCTGGTGCTGCTGCCGTTCTGGACCTCGATCCTGGTGCGGGTGGCGGCGTGGATCGTGCTCTTGCAGTCCGGCGGCCTGATCAACAGCGCGCTGTTGGCCATGGGGGTGATCGACAAGCCCCTGGAGCTGGTATTCAACCGCACCGGGGTCTACATCTCCATGGTGCACATCCTGCTGCCGTTCATGATCTTGCCGATCTACAGCGTGATGAAAGGCATCTCCCCGACGTACATGCGCGCCGCGATTTCCCTGGGCTGCCATCCGTTCGCCAGCTTCTGGCGGGTGTACTTCCCGCAGACCTATGCCGGTGTGGGCGCCGGTTGCCTGTTGGTGTTCATCCTCGCCATTGGCTACTACATCACCCCGGCGCTGCTGGGCAGCCCGAACGATCAGATGGTCAGCTACTTCGTTGCCTTCTACACCAACACCAGCATCAACTGGGGCATGGCGACCGCACTGGGTGGGCTGCTGCTGTTGGCGACCATCGTGCTCTATCTGATTTACAGCTGGTTGGTGGGCGCCAGTCGCCTGCGCCTGAGCTAAGGAGAGAATCGAAATGCTGAGCCCTTACATGTCGCCCGTCGAACGGGTCTGGTTCTACAGCTTGCGGATTCTCTGCGGCTTGATCCTGTTGTTCCTGGTGTTGCCGGTGTTGGTGATCATCCCGCTGTCGTTCAACTCGGGGAGCTTCCTGGTGTACCCGTTGCAGGGCTTCTCGCTGCACTGGTACCAGGACTTCTTCGCCTCGGCGGAGTGGATGCGTGCCTTGAAGAACAGCATCATCGTTGCCCCGGCCGCGACCGTGCTGGCGATGATCTTCGGCACCCTTGCGGCCATCGGCCTGACCCGGGGCGATTTCCCCGGCAAGCCGTTGGTGATGGCCCTGGTTATTTCACCGATGGTGGTGCCGGTGGTGATCATCGGTGTGGCCAGCTACCTGTTCTTCGCCCCGCTGGGCCTGGGCAATAGCTTCTTCTCGCTGATCGTGGTGCATGCGGTGCTGGGCGTGCCGTTCGTCATCATCACCGTGTCGGCCACCCTGCAGGGCTTCAACCACAACCTGGTGCGTGCTGCGGCCAGCCTGGGGGCCTCGCCAGTGACCGCGTTCCGCCGGGTGACCTTGCCGTTGATCGCCCCCGGGGTGATCAGTGGGGCGTTGTTCGCCTTCGCCACCTCGTTCGATGAAGTGGTGGTGACCCTGTTCCTCGCCGGCCCCGAGCAAGCGACCCTGCCTCGGCAGATGTTCAGCGGCATCCGCGAGAACCTCAGCCCAACCATCGCCGCTGCGGCGACCCTGCTGATTGCCTTCTCGGTGATCCTGCTGCTGACCCTGGAATGGCTGCGTGGGCGCAGCGAGAAGCTGCGCACTGCCCAAGTCTGACCTCCCCCGGGCGGCCTTGAACTAAGGTCGGGGCCGCCGAATCACACCTGGCCGATGATCACCCGTAAACTTCGCGCTTCACGAGCCTACTGTGGAGTCACGGGTGAACTTCAACGACGCCAGCTTCGAAGAGCTGCTCAATGCCTTGCATGACGGTGTCTATATCACCGACGGCCAGGGCAAGACCCTCAAGGTCAACCAGGCCTACGAGCGCCTCACCGGCCTGAGTGGCGCCGACCTTTTGGGGCGGCAGATGCAGGAACTGGTGAAGTCCGGGCTGATCTCCCAATCCGCGTCGTTGCGGGTGTTGCAGGACGGCAAGCCGACGTCGGTGATGCAGAGCCTGAGCCAGGGCAAGAAGCTACTGGTCAGTGCCACGCCGATTCTCGCCGCCGACCAGAGCATCCGTTACGTGGTCAGCACCGTGCGCGACATGACCGAGCTGCTGCGCATGAAGCGTGAGCGCGACGAGCTGCAACAACTCAAGCAACTGCGCAACAGCACCGCGCGCCTGCATGCCGGTCAGCGTGACAACCTGCTGCAATCCCCCTTGATGGCCGACCAGGAAGTGTCGGGGCGAGTTTTCGCCCTGGCTCGGCAGGTGGCCGACTGTGATGTGAAGGTCTTGCTGCAGGGCGAGACCGGTGTCGGCAAGACCCTGGTGGCGCAATTTATCCACAACGCCAGTGGCCGCGCCAAGGAGCCGTTCCTGGCCCTGAACTGCGGGGCCTTGCCGGAGAACCTGATCGAGGCGGAGCTGTTCGGCTACGCCCCGGGCGCCTTCACCGGTGCCGGGACCAAGGGCAAGCGCGGGCTACTGGAACTGGCCCACAACGGCACCTTGTTCCTCGACGAGATTGGCGACCTGCCCCTGGCGGTGCAGGTCAAGCTGCTCAAGGTGATCGAGGAGAACCGCTTTATCCCGGTGGGCGGGCTGGAGCTCAAGGAGGTCGATGTGCGCATCATCAGCGCCACCCACCACGACCTCAAGCAGCAAGTGGCCGAGGGCAAGTTCCGCGCCGACCTGTATTACCGCCTGAACGTGGTGCCCATCAGCATTCCGGCATTGCGCGAGCGCAGCGAGGAAATCGGCCCCTTGCTCGAGTACTACCTGGCGCACTTCAACCAGCGCTATTCGCGACAGGCGCAGTGGAGCCTTGAGGCCCTGGAGTTGCTTGGGGAGTACGCCTGGCCGGGCAACATCCGTGAACTGATCAATGTGGTGGAGCGGCTGGTGGTGACCTGCAACAGCCAGGTCATCGAGGCCCTGGACCTGCCGGAAGACATCATCGATCGCCAGGCGCGCAACACCGACGACAGCCGCCTGCCATTGCGCAAGGTCCTGGAAAACGCCGAGCGCCAGGCCATCCGTGCGGCCTTGCAAGTGCACAAGACCACCCGCCTGGCCGCCAAGGCCCTGGGCGTCAGCCAGGCAACGGTGGTGCAGAAGATGAAGCGCTGGGAACACTCTGATTAGATTGCTGATCAACACCCGCCTCAGCGATTAGAAAAACAATCGCGTCTGCCCGGTCATTTTTCCTCCGAACCCCAGCAGGCCTTGATCTACAAGGCCTGCGACATGTTGGCACAGCTTTCGCTCTACAGCGTTCGAGCCCTTCGGAGTGCCGCCCCTGCGCGGCACTTGCCACAACAATTAATCAAGGCCGAGCTGATGAGTATTTCTGCGTTCAAAATTGCCAACAAACTGATTACTGGCCAAGGCGCCATCGAGCAACTGGCCGGCGAACTCACGCGCCTGAACATCAGCAACCCGCTGATCGTGACCGACGCGATCCTGGTCAAGTCCGGCACCGTCGACCTGGCCCTGGCCCACTTGGGTGGGCGTGCCTACGGGATTTTCGACGAGGTCAAGCCAGAGCCGGAAATTGCCATTGTCGAGGACTGCACCCGGGCCTACCGCGCCGGTGGCCACGATGGCTTGATCGGCTTGGGCGGCGGCAGCGCCATCGACATCGCCAAGGCCGTGGCGGCCTTTGCCGGCCATGACGGCCCGCTGGCGGAGCTGTTCGGTGTGGACCAGGTCAAGCGCAAAGGCCCACCGCTGATCGCCATCCCGACCACGGCGGGGACCGGTTCGGAGGTGACCAATGTGGCGATCCTTTCCGACAAAGAGGCCCAGTTGAAAAAGGGCATCGTCAGCGATTACCTGTTGCCGGATGTCGCGCTGGTGAGCCCGGTGATGACCTTGACCTGCCCACGGGGCGTGACCGCTGCCAGCGGCGTGGATGCCCTGGTGCATGCCATTGAGTCGTACCTGTCGGTGAATGCGTCGCCGATCACCGACGCCCTGGCGCTGGGGGCGATCCGCCTGATCGTCAAGGCGCTGCCCAAGGCGTACGCCAACCCCAACCATTTGCAGGCCCGTGAGGACATGGCCACCGCCAGCCTGATGGCCGGCATGGCGTTCGGCAACGCTGGCGTGGGTGCGGTGCATGCCTTGGCCTATCCCTTGGGTGGGCGTTTCAACATTGCCCACGGGGTGAGCAACGCCTTGCTGCTGCCCTATGTGATGGCCTGGAACAAGATGGCCTGCGTCGAGCGCTTCCGTGATATCGCCGCGGCCATGGGCGTGCAATTGGCTGGGCTGAGCGATCAGCAGGCGGCCGATCAAGCGGTGGAAGCGATGGCTGCGTTGTGCGCTGCCGTGGATATCCCCAAAGGCCTGCGCAGCTTCGCCGTGCCCGAGGATGCGATCCCGGCCATGGCCGTCGAGGCCAGCGGCATCGAACGCCTGATGCGCAACAACCCGCGCAAACTCAGCGCCGCCGATATCGAGCAGATCTACCGGGCCGCCTACTGATCGGCCTGTGCCTGCGGCGGTCCGTGCCGCTGCAGGCGGTTTTACACCGCAACCAATTCCAATAAGACAGGTGCAGTTGATGCCAACGCCTTCCGATACACGGCACGAGTCGCCGTATATACCCCTTGGCCCGTTCAAGGTGCGTTTACCCGTTATTCACTACAAGCTCGAACTGCCGGATTACCTGCAGGGCCTGCTGATGTGCGCCGTCGACCTGGCGGCCATTCCCCTGATGACCGAATTCCTCGGCATGCCGTTTGAAATCGCCCTGGCTGTGGTGATGCTCAATGGCCTGTTGTACCTGGCGCACCACTTGCTGGGCGACCCGGTGGTACCCGGCTGGATCACCCCGGCGGTGCCTTTGTTGATGGCTTACTGTTCGCAGTTCCCCATGGGCCCGGAGCGTGTCCATGCCTTGATTGCCTTCCAGTTGATGCTCGGGGTGTTTTCCATTGCCCTGGGTGCCACCGGCATGGCGCGCAAGGTGGTGGGGTTTGTGCCGTCGGCGATCAAGTCGGGGATTATCGTCGGCGCCGGCATCAGCGCGGTGACCGCGGTGTTCCAGGTCGGCGGCAAGTTCGACAGCCTGCCCTGGACCATTTCCATCGCCATCGGCATCGCGTTCTACCTGATCTTTTCCCAGCATTTTGCCCAGCTCAAGCTGCGTAACCGCTTCTGGTGGAACTTCGCCAAGCTCGGCATCTTGCCGATCATCCTGCTGGCGGTGGTGATCGCACCGCTGTTTGGCGAAGCGCCGTGGCCGACCATCCAGTGGGGCTTCAGCAAACCGGACTTCGCGGGGCTGTGGAATAACTACACGGTGTTCGGTCTGGGCATGCCGCCGCTGTCGATGTTCATCACGGCGCTGCCGACCATGCTGGCGGTGTACATCATCGTTTTCGGCGATGTGCTCAGCGCCAAGGTGCTGCTGGATGAAGCCGAGCAGATCCGCAAGGACGAGAAAATCGACTACGACCCGGACCGTTCGCACCTGATCTTCGGTGGGCGCAACGCCTTCATGAGTATTTTTGGTCCGGATATCGCCATGTGCGGGCCGAAGTGGGCGGCGATGCTGGTGGTGGTGATCGAGCGCTTCAAGGGCGGCCCCAAGGCCATGAAGTCGATCTACGGCGGCATGGGCTCGTTCCGCTGGGGCACCAACACCGGCCTGCTGCTGTTGCCGGTGGTGACCCTGGTGCAGCCGATTCTCGGCGTGGCGCTGGCCTTGACCTTGTTGATCCAGGGCTACGTCAGTGTGCGCCTGGGGATTTTAGAGGCCCGCAGCCAGCGTGACCTGGGGATTGCCGGGGTGATCGGTGCCGTACTGGCGATCAAGGGCGCGAGCTGGGGTTTTGCCATTGGCGTGGTGCTGTGCCTGCTGATTTACGGCAAGAACTTCTTCAAAGGTGAAAACGACCGCACCTTCAGCAAGGACCTGGATTGCGCCGACGCACCACCCGCACCCAGCGCGGCGCCTGTGAGCGCGACCAAGGTGCGTGAGGAAGTGGCCTAAGCCCGCCACAACCGAGGACGCCAGGCCGGGTGGGCCTGCCTGGCGTCCTGCACTGACAATTGCCAATCCCCAGCTACGCTTGTGCCAGCCCCACTTCTAACAAGAGGCATGAGCCCATGAGTATTTCCTCTTTCAAGAGCGCCCATAAACTCCTGACCGGCGCCGGCGCCATCGAGCAGCTCGGTGCCGAGCTGACGCGCCTGGATGTCGACCATCCGCTGATCGTCACCGACGCCGCGCTGGTCAAGTCCGGCACTGTGGGGCTGGCCCTGGCGCAGCTGGGGGAGCGCAGTTACGAGATTTTCGACCGCGTGCAGCCTGATCCGGAGATTGCCATCGTTGAGGATTGCATGCGGGTCTACCGCGAAGGCGGGCACGACGGGCTGATTGGCCTGGGCGGCGGCAGTGCCATCGATATCGCCAAGAGCGTGGGCGCCTATGCCGGTTACCACGGAGCATTGGCAGACTTGTTCGGCGTCGACCAGGTGCCGCGCAAAGGGCCACCGCTGATCGCCATTCCAACCACCGCCGGCACCGGTTCGGAGGTGACCAATGTGGCGATTCTCTCGGACCGTAAAGCCCAGCTGAAAAAGGGCATCGTCAGTGACTACCTGCTGCCGGATGTGGCACTGGTCAGCCCGCAGATGACCCTGACTTGTCCCCGCAGCGTCACTGCGGCCAGTGGGGTGGACGCCCTGGTGCATGCCGTCGAGGCCTACCTGTCGCTGAATGCCTCGCCGATCACCGATGCCCTGGCGATCGGCGCCATCAAGTTGATCGCCAAGGCCTTGCCCAAGGCTTACGCCAATCCGTCGCACCTGCAGGCTCGGGAAGACATGGCCACCGCCAGTTTGATGGCCGGCATGGCCTTCGGGAATGCCGGGGTGGGCGCGGTGCATGCCCTGGCCTACCCGTTGGGCGGGCGCTTTCATGTGTCCCACGGGGTCAGCAACGCGCTGTTGCTGCCGTATGTGATGGCCTGGAACAAGCTGGCCTGTGTCGAACGCATGCAGGACATTGCCGAAGCCATGGGGGTGAAGACGGCGCGACTGAGTGCCGCAGAGGCCGCCGACAAAGCGGTGGAGGCCATGACCGCGCTGTGCACCGCCGTGGAAATCCCCCAAGGCCTGCGCAGTTTCGGCGTGCCCGAGGATGCGCTACCGGCCATGGCCCTGGAAGCCGCGGGCATTGAGCGCTTGATGCGCAACAATCCGCGCAGATTGAGCCCTGCTGATATCGAGAAAATCTACCGCGCTGCGTACTGATCATCGCGGTCACGGTGCGCGGGCCAAAGCATGAGGTATACAATGCGCGCCACCGTGATTCCGCTCAAAAAAGGTGCGTCATGCAGCCCTTCGCTATTGCTCCGTCGATTCTCTCCGCCGACTTCGCCCGCCTGGGTGAAGAAGTGGATAACGTTCTCGCCGCCGGCGCTGACATCGTGCACTTCGATGTCATGGACAACCACTATGTGCCGAACCTGACCATCGGCCCAATGGTCTGCTCCGCGCTGCGCAAGTACGGCATTACCGCGCCGATCGACGCACATTTGATGGTGTCCCCGGTGGATCGCATCATTGGCGACTTCATCGAAGCTGGCGCCACCTACATCACCTTCCACCCTGAGGCCACCCTGCACGTCGATCGCTCCCTGCAGATGATCCGTGAAGGCGGCTGCAAGGCCGGCCTGGTGTTCAACCCGGCGACCCCGCTGGACGTACTCAAGTACGTGATGGACAAGGTCGACATGGTGTTGCTGATGAGCGTCAACCCAGGCTTTGGCGGGCAGAAATTCATCCCTGGCACCCTGGACAAGCTGCGTGAGGCGCGGGCCTTGATCGATGCCTCCGGGCGCGATATACGCCTGGAAATCGACGGCGGGGTCAACGTCAACAACATCCGTGAAATCGCCGCGGCCGGTGCGGACACCTTTGTCGCCGGCTCGGCGATCTTCAATGCTCCGAATTACCAGGAAGTCATTGAGAAAATGCGTTCCGAACTGGCGCTGGCCCGACCATGAGCGCTTTTGAGCAGCTGTTTCCCGGGAGCCTGCCGCGGCTGGTGATGTTCGACCTGGATGGCACCCTGGTCGATTCGGTCCCCGACCTGGCGGCCGCTGTGGATGACATGTTGCTCAAGTTGGGGCGTCCGCCCGCTGGCATCGAATCGGTGCGCCAGTGGGTGGGCAACGGCGTGCAGATGCTGGTGCACCGGGCCCTGGCTAACAGCCTCGACCCTCAAGGTGTGGACGAGGCTGAAGCCGAGCAGGCCCTGGAATTGTTCAATGTTGCCTACGAAGACGGCCATGCGCTGACCGTGGTCTACCCCGGCGTGCGTGAAACCCTCAAGTGGCTGCACAAGCAGGGCGTGGAAATGGCCCTGATCACCAACAAACCGGAGCGCTTCGTCGCGCCCTTGCTGGACCAGATGAAGATCGGTCGTTATTTCCGCTGGATCATTGGCGGCGATACCTTGCCCCAGAAGAAACCTGACCCGGCGGCGCTGTTCTTTGTCATGAAAATGGCCAGCGTGCCGGCGTCCCAGTCGCTGTTCGTCGGCGACTCACGCAGTGACGTGCTGGCGGCCAAGGCGGCGGGGGTCAAGTGCGTGGCCTTGAGTTATGGCTACAACCATGGCCGGCCGATTGCCGAGGAATCTCCGGCGCTGGTGATCGACAATCTGCGGGCGCTGATCCCTGGTTGCTTAGAGACGGCCGCTGAGATAACGTTGCCCGACGCTGTTCAATCCCCTCCTGGAAATTCCATCGTGGTGGTCACTCGCAAACTCTGGATGAAAGTCATCAAGGCCTTGGCCCGCTGGCGTTGGCGCGCCTGATTTTTGTCTGGCCGGATCGTCCGGCACGTTTGCATACCTGACTGTTAGACCCTCAAGCCACGAGGCACCCCATGATTCGCGAAGAATTCCTGCGTTTGGCCGCAGCCGGCTATAACCGCATCCCCCTGGCATGCGAAACCCTGGCCGACTTCGATACACCCCTGTCCATCTACTTGAAGCTCGCCGATGAGCCCAACTCTTATTTGCTGGAGTCGGTGCAAGGCGGTGAGAAGTGGGGCCGTTACTCGATCATCGGCCTGCCGTGCCGCACCGTGCTGCGGGTTCACGACCACGTGGTCAGCGTGACCCACGACGGCGTCGAGATCGAACGCCATGAAGTGGCCGACCCGCTGGCCTTCGTCGAAGCGTTCAAAGCCCGCTACAACGTGCCGACCATTGCCGGCTTGCCGCGTTTCAACGGTGGTCTAGTGGGTTACTTCGGCTATGACTGTGTGCGGTATGTAGAGAAGCGCCTGGGCAAATGCCCGAACCCCGATCCCATCGGCGTGCCGGACATTCTGCTGATGGTCTCCGACGCGGTGGTGGTGTTCGACAACCTCGCCGGCAAGATGCACGCAATCGTGCTCGCCGACCCAGCCCAGGACAACGCCTACGAACAAGGCCAGGCGCGTCTGCAGGCGCTGCTCGAACAGCTGCGCCAGCCGATCACCCCGCGCGCCGGCCTGGATTTCAGTCGGCAACAGAGTGCCGACCCGGTGTTCCGTTCGAGCTTTACCCAGGCCGACTACGAGCGTGCCGTCGATACCATCAAGGAATACATCCTGGCGGGCGACTGCATGCAGGTGGTGCCGTCGCAACGCATGTCCATCGACTTCAAGGCTGCGCCCATTGACCTGTACCGGGCGCTGCGCTGCTTCAACCCGACGCCTTATATGTACTTCTTCAACTTCGGCGACTTCCATGTGGTGGGCAGTTCCCCAGAAGTGCTGGTGCGGGTCGAAGACAACTTGATTACCGTGCGCCCGATTGCCGGCACCCGCCCACGCGGGGCCACCGAGGAAGCGGACTTGGCGCTGGAAGAAGACTTGCTGTCCGACGACAAGGAAATCGCCGAGCACCTGATGCTGATCGACCTGGGGCGTAACGACACGGGCCGGGTCTCCGAGATCGGTTCGGTGAAGCTCACGGAGAAGATGGTCATCGAGCGTTATTCCAACGTGATGCACATCGTTTCCAACGTCACCGGTCAACTGAAGGCCGGCCTGACCGCCATGGACGCGCTGCGGGCGATCTTGCCGGCGGGCACCTTGTCCGGTGCGCCGAAGATCCGCGCCATGGAAATCATCGATGAGCTGGAGCCGGTCAAGCGCGGCGTCTATGGCGGCGCGGTGGGTTACTTCGCCTGGAACGGCAACATGGACACGGCGATCGCCATCCGCACCGCGGTGATCAAGAACGGTGAACTGCATGTGCAAGCCGGCGGCGGCATCGTGGCCGATTCGGTACCGGCCCTGGAGTGGGAAGAGACGCTGAACAAGCGACGCGCCATGTTCCGCGCTGTAGCGCTCGCCGAACAAACCCCCGCACCCAAGGCTTGAGGAGTTTTCACTATGTTGCTGATGATCGATAACTACGACTCCTTTACCTATAACGTCGTGCAGTACCTGGGTGAACTGGGGGCCGAGGTCAAGGTGGTGCGCAATGACGAATTGACCGTGGCCCAGATCGAGGCGCTGAACCCTGAGCGGATCGTTGTTTCGCCTGGCCCGTGCACCCCGACCGAAGCCGGTATCTCCATCGAAGCCATTCATTACTTTGCCGGTAAGTTGCCGATTCTTGGCGTTTGCCTGGGGCACCAATCCATCGGCCAGGCCTTTGGCGGCCAGGTGGTGCGGGCTCGGCAAGTGATGCACGGCAAGACCAGCCCGGTGTTCCACGAAGACCAAGGGGTTTTCGCCGGGCTTAATCACCCGCTGACGGTGACCCGTTATCACTCCCTGGTGGTCAAGCACGAGACCTTGCCCGACTGCCTGGAAGTGACCGCCTGGACCCAACTGGCCGACGGCTCGGTCGACGAGATCATGGGGCTGCGCCACAAGACGTTGAACATCGAGGGTGTGCAGTTCCACCCCGAGTCGATCCTCACCGAGCAGGGCCACGAGCTGTTCGCCAATTTCCTCAAACAGAGCGGCGGCACGCGCTAAGGACTTTCCATGGATATCAAGACAGCCCTGAGCCGTATCGTCGGCCACCTGGACCTGAGCACTGATGAAATGCGCGATGTGATGCGCGAAATCATGACCGGGCAATGCACGGACGCGCAGATCGGCGCCTTTATGATGGCCATGCGCATGAAGAGCGAGAGCATTGACGAGATCGTCGGTGCCGTTTCGGTGATGCGTGAGCTGGCAGACAAGGTTGAACTCAAGACCCTCGACGGCGTGGTCGATGTGGTCGGCACCGGCGGCGATGGGGCGAACATCTTCAACGTCTCCACCGCCTCTTCGTTTGTGGTCGCAGCGGCGGGTTGCACCGTTGCCAAGCACGGTAACCGTGCAGTGTCCGGCAAGAGCGGCAGTGCCGACCTGCTGGAAGCGGCCGGGATCTACCTGAACCTGACGCCGGTGCAGGTGGCGCGCTGCATTGATAACGTCGGCATCGGCTTTATGTTTGCCCAAGCCCACCATGGTGCGATGAAGCATGCCGCCGGCCCGCGCCGCGACTTGGGCTTGCGTACTTTGTTCAACATGCTCGGCCCGCTTACGAATCCGGCCGGGGTCAAGCACCAGGTGGTAGGCGTCTTCACCCAGGCGTTGTGCCGGCCGTTGGCTGAAGTCTTGCATCGTCTGGGCAGCAAGCATGTGTTGGTGGTGCACTCCCAGGATGGCCTGGATGAGTTCAGCCTGGCAGCGCCGACCTACGTGGCCGAGTTGAAAAACGGCGAAATCACCGAGTACTGGGTCCAGCCGGAAGACTTGGGCATCAAGAGCCAGAGCTTGTTCGGCCTGGTGGTCGAAAGCCCGGCGGCGTCCCTGGAGTTGATCCGTGATGCCTTGGGCCGGCGCAAAACCGAGCACGGGCAGAAGGCTGCCGAGATGATTGTGCTCAATGCGGGCGCGGCGCTGTATGCGGCGGACCACGCCAGCAGTTTGAAAGAAGGCGTGGCCCTGGCCCACGACGCCCTGCACACCGGCCTGGCCCGAGAGAAGCTCGAAGAGTTGGGCGCGTTTACCGCGGTATTCAAGCAGGAGAATGAAGGATGAGTGTGCCGACGGTTCTGGAAAATATCCTCGCTCGCAAGGTTGAGGAAGTGGCCGAGCGCAGTGCCCGGGTGAGCCTGGCGGAGCTGGAAGTGCTGGCGCGCGCGGCGGATGCACCGCGCGGGTTTGCCAAGGCGCTGATCGATCAGGTCAAGCTCAAGCAGCCGGCGGTGATTGCCGAGATCAAGAAGGCGTCCCCCAGTAAAGGCGTGATCCGGGAAAACTTCCTGCCGGCGGATATCGCCAAGAGCTACGAGAAAGGCGGTGCCACCTGCCTGTCGGTGTTGACCGATGTGGATTATTTCCAGGGAGCTGATGTCTACCTGCAGCAAGCGCGCGCGGCTTGCAAGCTGCCGGTGATCCGCAAGGATTTCATGATCGATCCTTACCAGATCGTTGAAGCCCGTGCCCTGGGTGCTGACTGCGTGCTGTTGATCGTGGCCGCCCTGGACGACGTCAAGCTGGCTGAGCTGGCGGCGGTGGCCAAAGGTGTTGGCCTGGATGTGCTGGTGGAAGTGCATGATGGCGACGAGCTGGAGCGGGCCTTGAAAACCCTCGACACGCCGTTGGTGGGGATCAACAACCGCAACCTGCACACCTTCGACGTCAACCTGGAAACCACCCTCGATCTATTGCCTCGCGTTCCCCGTGACCGTTTGGTGATCACCGAGAGCGGCATCCTCAATCGGGCGGATGTCGAGCTGATGGAAATCAGTGATGTCTATTCGTTCTTGGTGGGCGAGGCCTTTATGCGTGCCGAGAGCCCGGGAGCAGAACTGCAGCGCCTGTTCTTCCCTGAGCGTGGCGTGCCGGTGAGCGGCTCCACCCTGGATTGATACTGACTGAATGAACAAGCCGGCGATGCCGGCTTTTTCATACCTATCGCAAAGGATCGTTACTGCCATGACTCAGCCCCTAGCCTTGACCGTCGAAGCCGGATTGCAAGCCGAGCAGGACCTGCTGGCCCGCGTGTGTGCCGGTGAGGCCGAGTTTGGCGTGCTGTTCTGGCAGCCCAGTGACAAGGCGCTGGTCATGCCGCGGCGCTTGAGCCGGCTGCCCGGGTTCGAGCAGGCGTGCGAGGCATCGGCCGCCACCGGTTGGCCGGTGCTGTTGCGGGAAACGGGTGGTGAGCCTGTGCCGCAATCAGCGGCCACGGTCAATATCGCCCTGGTCTATGCGCCGCCGCGCAGCGAAGGTGACCACGGGCGGATCGAAACTGCGTATCGGCGCCTGTGCCAACCCATTTGTGACCTGCTGAGCGAATTGGGTGGCACTCCGTCTCTGGGTGAAGTGGACGGGGCCTTCTGTGACGGCCGCTTCAACGTCAACCTCGACGGCCGCAAGATGGTCGGCACCGCACAGCGTTGGCGCCAGAGCAAAGGCGGGCAACGCCCGGTTGGCCTGGTGCATGGCGCGCTGTTACTGGATGACGAGCGTGAGTCGATGGTGGCGGCGGTCAATGGCTTCAAT
This sequence comes from Pseudomonas morbosilactucae, assembly GCF_023241665.1. Classification (NCBI taxonomy): domain Bacteria; kingdom Pseudomonadati; phylum Pseudomonadota; class Gammaproteobacteria; order Pseudomonadales; family Pseudomonadaceae; genus Pseudomonas; species Pseudomonas morbosilactucae. The sequence continues at coordinate 48,680 of NZ_JALQCX010000058.1, forward strand.
CAGGCCTGCGGCCTGGAGCAGCGTTGCCGCGCAGAAAGTCATATCGCGTTGCACGAAGCCTTTGCGGCTCCCGAGGCGATTGGGCGCCTGGACAGCCTGTATCGACAAATGCTGATGCAGCTGTTGCCCGGTTAGCGGGTACCGAAGACCACCATGGTCTTGCCTTTGACGTGCACCAGGTTGCGCTCTTCTAGGTCCTTGAGCACGCGACCGACCATTTCCCGTGAGCAGCCCACAATCCGGCCGATTTCCTGACGAGTCACTTTGATCTGCATGCCGTCGGGATGGGTCATGGCATCCGGCTGTTTGCACAGTTCCAACAGGCAACGGGCAACCCGCCCGGTGACATCGAAGAACGCCAGGTCGCCGACCTTGCGCGTGGTGTTGCGCAGGCGCTGGGCAATCTGGCCACTGAGCACGTAGAGAATGTCCGGGTCGACCTGGGACAGTTCGCGGAACTTGGCGTAACTGATTTCCGCCACTTCGCATTCGACCTTGGCCCGGACCCAGGCGCTGCGCTGTTGTTCGTGCCCGGCTTCTTCGAACAGGCCCAACTCACCGAGAAAATCACCGGCATTGAGGTAGGCGATGATCATTTCCCGACCATCGTCGTCTTCAATCAGGATGGTGACCGAGCCTTTGATAATGAAGAACAGAGTCTGTGAAGCATCACCGGCGCAGATGATGTTGCTTTTGGCCGGGTAGCGGCGACGCTGGCAATGCTGCAAGAGCTTGTCGAGGTTCTTGATCTTGGGAGTTGGGGCAACAGCAACCATGGTTGTATCCCGAAAAGACTGCACGGTGTGATTTGGTTTTTATAAGGATGAGCGCTGAACACTGGAGAGGTGGCGATGCGCCAGCCGATTGGCGTCAGCTTAACAGACACATCTTGAGCAGATTAAGATTTTTCCAATTGGTCATCCTCTGATCCGATGAACAGGCAAAAGGCTGTCATTTCGAGGCCCTGTGCTAAGCTGGCGACCCTTTTTTAACAGTGGAGTCTTGGCGATGAAGGCACGCATCCAATGGGCTGGCGAAGCCATGTTCCTCGGTGAATCGGGCAGCGGCCATGTGGTGGTAATGGATGGTCCTCCAGAGGCCGGCGGCCGCAACCTGGGTGTTCGCCCCATGGAAATGCTCCTGCTCGGTGTGGGCGGTTGCAGCAACTTCGACGTGGTCAGCATCCTCAAGAAGTCCCGCCAGGCCGTGGAAAGTTGCGAGGCTTTTCTCGAGGCCGAGCGCGCGACTGAAGATCCCAAGGTCTTCACCAAGATTCATATGCACTTTGTGGTCAAGGGCCGTGGCTTGAAAGAGGCACAGGTCAAGCGCGCCATCGAGCTGTCGGCCGAGAAGTACTGCTCCGCCTCGATCATGCTCGGCGCCGCCGGTGTGGCCATTACCCACGACTATGAAATCGTCGAGTTGGGTTGATCGGCCTCTTAATCTCCGAGTCCTGCGTGGGGCCGGGATTGCGACAGCTCGCCCATACAGCTCTGCGCTGACTGGGTGAAGCAAGACAGTCTGGAGACCTTCTACGCGCGAGAGCCGAGTGGGTTTTCCAGGTAAAAGAAAAGGGCGCTGTGATAGCGCCCTTTTTTGTGCCCGAGTGTTGGCTCAGATGCGATAAGTGCTTTTGGTCATGACCTTGGCCAGCAGGCTCATGCCGAACTTAACCGGTGCCGGGAAACGGAAACCGCCGGCATCGAGGGCGCTTTCGGCGTGGAGCTCTTCGTCGATGCGCATTTGCTCAAGAATGGCCCGGGACTTTTCGTCCTCGGCGGGCAGTTGCTCCAGGTGCTCATTCAAATGCTTGCACACTTGGTCTTCGGTGGCGGCGACGAAACCCAGGCTGACTTTGTCGCTGATCAGCCCGGCGACCGCGCCGATGCCGAACGACAAACCGTAAAACAGTGGGTTGAGTACGCTGGGGTGGCTGCCCAATTGGCGGATGCGTTGTTCGCACCAGGCCAGGTGATCGATCTCTTCTTCTGCGGCGTGCTCCATTGCAGCACGTACCTGCGGCAGCTTGGCCGTCAGCGCTTGCCCTTGATACAGCGCCTGGGCGCAGACTTCTCCGGTGTGGTTGATGCGCATCAGCCCGGCAACGTGACGGGTCTCCTCGTCACTCATCTGGGCTTCCGGCTGCACGATGGCAGGCGAAGGGCGATAAGGCTGGCCGCTAAAGGGCAGCAGAGTGCGCATGGCGGTATCGGCCTGCAGCAGCAGGCGGTCAATCGGCGAGTAGTGACGTTGGGTAGTCATACTTATCTCCGGGAAAAATCTCGGCGGCCAGTTTACTCCAATCGTTGGAGCGAAACCTGCGCTGGATCAGCGCACCCTCCCGGGAATAAACCAAGAGGGCGCTGCAAAGTGCCGTGCCAGAGCAATCAGCCCGGTGGCCAGTTCATCTGACGCTGACCCAGCACGTGCATGTGAATGTGATAGACGGTCTGCCCGCCCAACTCATTGCAGTTCATGACCACGCGGAAGCCGTCATCGCAACCCAGCTCTTTGGCCAGGCGTTGCGCGGTGAACAGAATGTGCCCGGCCAGCGCTTTATCGTCTTCGGTCAGGTCGTTGAGGGTGCGCACGTGCTTCTTGGGGATCACCAGGAAATGCACCGGTGCCTGGGGGGCAATATCGTGGAAGGCCAGTACCTGGTCATCCTCGTAAATGATATTCGCGGGTATTTCTCTGTTGATGATCTTGGTGAACAGAGTATCCACAGCTGTTTCTCCGTTGTGTTGGTCCGGGCTGAGTGTACTCAGGCGATCCGAGTGCGCCCAGCCTTTTGCTTGGTTAACGCGGGCAGTAGACGCGGTTGGCGTAGCCGACGATTTTGCGGATCAGCCAGCGTGAGCCCAGGCGACTGCTGAAGGCCATCCAGCGGTTCAGGCGGCCGGGGATGATGATGGCGCGGTTCTTTTCCAGCGCGCGCACGGCGTAGAGTGCGACCTCTTCGGGGCTCATCAGCAGTTTGCTGTTGCGCAGTTTTTCATCGTCCAGCTGAGCGGTGCGGAAGAACGCGGTGCGTGTCGGCCCTGGGCAAAGCACCGAGACCTTGACCGCGCATTTCTTCAGTTCTTCACGCAGACCTTCTGAAAAGTGCAGGACATAGGCCTTGCTGGCGTAGTAGGTGCTCATCCAGGGGCCGGGGTAAAAGGCCGCGACCGAGGCGACATTGAGGATCTGCCCGCCACCGAGGAGCGCCATGCTATTGCCCAGGGCATGACAGAGGCGGGTCAGGGCCAGGATATTGACTTCGATCAGGTCCTGCTCGGTCATCCAGTCCTGGGCCAGGAAGGGGCCGCTGGTGCCCATTCCCGCGCAGTTGACCAGCAGATCGATCTGTCGATCGCCCTCTTCGAGCTCCAACAGAAAGCCCGACAGCCGCAACGGCTCGCCCAGGTCGCAGGCGCGAAATAGCACCTCGACGCCGAAGCGTTGAGTCAATTCCAGGGCAATGCTTTCCAGCTGATCACGCTGACGGGCCACCAGAAGCAGGTTGCGGCCGCGCCGGGCCAGTGCTTCGGCCATGGCCAGGCCTATGCCACTGGAAGCACCGGTGATCAGAGCGTAACGGGTCATGCAGTTCTCCATCGCAACGGCCGGCAGCCTGCGACAGAGAGGCCGCAGGTCAGGCGCGTTTATTCTTCTTCGTCGTAGTCTACAGCGGGGGCGGCCGATTCGGCTGGCTCGCTGGCATCATCGGCGTCGCCGGACTCGATGCTTTCGCTGTAGCTGGTAGTGCTTTCGCTGTAGCGCTCTCCGAGGGAGCTGAGGCCACCGACAACCGTCCCCACCATGATCAATACGAACAGGGGGATCCACATCCAGGCCAGCACCTTGGCCGCAGTGCTGTTAGGCGGTGGCGGAGCGCCGTAACGGTTGGCAGTGGTGTTGCCAGGGGCGATTGCCAGCACGAACGGGAATACGCCGCCGACGATGGGGACGAAGTTGATCAGCCAGAGCCAGCCCGACCAGCCGAGGTCATGCAGGCGTTGAACAGATATCTGGATGGCGACCACGGTGAAGGCCACCAGTAGCCCGATTGAAATGAGGCCGCCGATGATCATGGCAAACACAGAGGATTGCAGGGTCAGCATGCTGGCGAAGCCGATCATGGCGCCAACGCCGATAACGGCCATCATTGCCAGGCTCAGTGCCAGCGTCCACGCGAGATAACGCACTCGCCCGATGCGGCCTTGAAAACTCATCACTTTCAAGGTGGAAAACTCGGCGATGCTGGTGCCGACGGTCGCCCGGGGTGGTGCATAAGGCGATTCGCTGGCCGCTGGAGCAGGAGCAGGGCTGGACGGGACCAGGGCGTCAAACTGCAGGTCCAGCAGTTGTTCCTGTTCAATCCGTGCGGCGATGCCGGTTTTGTTCAGGGCCTCCAGGTAGCGATCCGCGTCGGCTTGTGACAGGTCGCGCTTGAGTTCCACCGGTTGGCCGTTGAACAGGCGTTCAATCGAGGCGATATCACTTTTGAACAGTTCGGCCAGGTTGAGTTGAGCGGTGTTTATTTCGACACCGGGCAAGAGGCTTCCATCAAACACGATCTTGAAGCGGGATTCGCTCATGGGGGCTTCCTTGTCACTTGAATTGAAGGGTTACACAAAAGGTGGCTAGTTTACGGCCAGCGCCCCTGGACTGGCCAAAAACATTCAGGATTTGCGTGGCCAGTGCTGTTGCAGCAAGGCTGATTGTTCCTGTGCTTGGCGGTACTCGGCATCCAGCCGTGCCACCAACTTATCGATAGTGGGCAGGTCATGGATGCCGCCAACGCCCTGGCCGGCCGACCAGACGGTTTTCCAGGCCTTGGCTTCGTCGCTGATGGGCTTGAGTTTGGAGCCGAAGTCGACTGTTCCTTTACCTTGGAGCGCGGCCAGATCAAAGCCGGCGTTTTCCAGGCTCTGTCGCATGAAGCTGGCTGGAACCCCGGACACCGCGGCGGTGTGCACGATGTCTGCGGCTCTGGATGTCAGCAGCATTTCCTTATAGGCGTCAGGCGCGTGGCTTTCGGTGGTACCGATAAAGCGCGTGCCCAGGTAGGCGAGGTCTGCCCCCAGTAACTGGGCGGCGAGAATTTCATGACCATGGTTCAGGCAGCCGGCCAGTAGCAGGGTTTTGTCGAAGAACTGGCGAATCTCCGCAATCAGCGAAAACGGGCTCCAGGTGCCGGCATGACCTCCTGCGCCCGCGGCGACGGCGATCAGCCCATCGACCCCGGCTTCGGCGGCCTTCTCAGCGTGGCGTCGGTTGGTCACGTCGTGGAAGACCAGGCCGCCGTAGCTGTGCACCGCGTCAACCAACTCCTTCACTGCGCCGAGGCTGGTGATGATGAGGGGGACCTTGTGCTCGATGCAGATTTCCAGGTCCGCCTGGAGGCGCGGGTTGCTGTTATGCACGATCAGGTTCACCCCGTAGGGCGCGGGATTGTCCAATGTCGCCAGTCCCGTTTCGATTTCCTCAAGCCAGGCCTTGAAGCCACTGCTTTCTCGTTGGTTGAGGGCCGGGAATGTGCCGACTACACCATTGCGACAGCAGGCCAGTACCAGTTGCGGATTGGAAATCAGGAACATCGGCGCTGCCACGATTGGCAGGCGCAGACGTTGTTCGAGCAGAGCGGGCAGCGACATTGGAAGCACCCTCATGAGTAACGGCTATTAGGAACGGCTATTAGGTTTTAGAACGGCCGCACAACGACCAAAATTACGATAGCCAGCAATATCAGAACCGGAACTTCATTGAACCAGCGATAAAAGACATGGCTGCGGGTGTTTTCGCCACGGGCGAAGCGCTTCACTTGGGCGCCACACATATGGTGGTAGCCGATGAGCAGTACCACCAGGGTCAGCTTGGCGTGCATCCAGCCGCCTTGGCCGAAATAAGCGCTGGGGTTGAGGCTCAGTAGCCAGATGCCGAATACCAGGGTGGCGACCATCGCCGGCCCCATGATGCCGCGGTAGAGCTTGCGCTCCATGAGGCTGAAGCGCTCTTTGCTGACGGTGTCTTCGCTTTGTGCGTGGTAGACGAACAGGCGGGGCAGGTAGAACAGGCCAGCAAACCAGCAGACCAGACTGATGATGTGAAAGGCTTTGAGCCATAGATAAAGCATTTTTAGTTATTCCCAGGTTCACGGTAGCCAAGATAGTAGAGGCTTGAGCGTCCGCACGTCACGTTCGTGGTTGTCGCAGAACCTTGCGGCCCCTATTATCGACGGCTTTCCAGTGGGTTCGTTGAGGGCAGGTTTATGGTCAAGGTCGGTATTGTCGGCGGCACGGGTTACACGGGTGTCGAATTGCTGCGTTTGTTGGCACAGCATCCGCAGGCAGAAGTGGTCGTCATCACTTCCCGATCCGAGGCCGGCCTGGCCGTAGCCGATATGTACCCCAACCTGCGAGGCCACTACGACGGCCTGGCTTTCAGCGTGCCCGATATCAAGACCCTGGGCGCCTGTGATGTGGTGTTCTTTGCCACGCCGCACGGTGTTGCCCATGCCTTGGCCGGTGAGTTACTGGCCGCTGGGACCAAAGTCATTGACCTCTCGGCGGACTTCCGTCTGCAGGATGCTGATGAGTGGGCCAAGTGGTACGGCCAGCCCCACGGCGCGCCAGAACTGTTGGGCGAGGCCGTCTACGGCTTGCCGGAAGTCAATCGTGAGCAGATCAAGGGCGCGCGTTTGATTGCCGTGCCGGGTTGCTACCCTACCGCCACCCAATTGGGTTTCCTGCCATTGCTTGAAGCAGGGCTAGCGGATACTTCGCGGCTGATCGCGGATTGCAAATCGGGTGTCAGCGGTGCTGGTCGTGGTGCCAGTGTCGGCTCCCTGTATTCCGAGACGTCGGAAAGCATGAAGGCCTATGCAGTCAAAGGGCACCGTCACCTTCCGGAAATTCGCCAGGGACTGCGTCGTGCCGCTGGCAAGGATGTGGGCCTGACTTTCGTTCCACACCTGACACCGATGATTCGCGGTATTCACTCGACGCTCTACTCCACGGTCGTGGATCGCTCGGTGGACCTGCAAGCCTTGTTCGAGAAGCGTTATGCCAACGAGCCGTTCGTGGATGTGATGCCGGCCGGCAGCCACCCTGAAACCCGCAGCGTGCGCGGTGCCAACGTTTGCCGGATTGCCGTTCATCGGCCGCAGGACGGTGATCTGGTGGTGGTGCTGTCGGTGATCGATAACCTGGTCAAGGGCGCTTCGGGTCAGGCGGTACAAAACCTCAACATCCTGTTCGGCCTGGATGAGCGTTTGGGCTTGTCCCACGCGGGCATGTTGCCTTAAGCGGCTCTCCTGCCATCACACAAAGGCCCATTGATCGGGCCTTTGTGCATTCTGCAGGGGCGTTTTTGCTGACTGATATACCGTAACAATAGTTGACCGATTTTCTGGGAGAAGCGGATAATGCGCGTCATCACGCAATATGACGGCACACGCCGGGAGATAGTCAGCATGAGCGTTGAATCCTTCACCCCCACGGCTTTGCAATTCACTCACGGTGCCGCGCACAAGGTGAAGAGCCTGGTCGATGAAGAGGGTAATGATCGCTTGAAGCTGCGCGTATTCGTTACGGGCGGCGGTTGTTCCGGGTTTCAGTACGGTTTTACTTTCGATGAGGAAGTGGCCGATGACGACACCATCGTCGAGCGCGAGGGTGTGAGCCTGGTGGTCGATCCTATGAGCTTCCAGTATCTGGCAGGTGCGGAAGTGGATTATCAGGAAGGCCTGGAAGGTTCGCGCTTCGTGATCAAGAACCCGAATGCCACGACAACCTGTGGTTGCGGTTCTTCGTTCTCGATCTGATCCTGCAGCAACTCGGTTTTGTAAAACGCCGCACGGCCTTCCGGCCCTGCGGCGTTTTGCTGTCTGCTGCTCAGGCTGGGTAAATAGCGCCCAACACTCGCAGGCCGCGGGCGCCTGTCACGCTTGGGCGGTTGGCGGTAATACCTTCCAGGCAGCAATGGGCCAGCCAGGCAAACGCCATGGCTTCAACCCAGTCCGGGTCCACGCCGTATGCCGCAGTGCTGCTGACCCGGGTGTTGGGCATGAGGCTGGACAGACGATTCATCAGGGTTGCGTTATGCGCGCCGCCGCCACAGACCAAGAGCTCCGTAGTGTCGCTTTGTGCGGCCCGCAGCGAGTCGACGATGGTCAGCGCCGTCAGCTCCAGCAAGGTGGCCTGCACGTCTTCGGCTGCAATGGCGGGCAGCGTTGCCAAATGCTGCTGCAGCCACTCAAGGTTGAACACTTCGCGGCCAGTGCTTTTAGGGCCTTGGGTGGCAAAGAATGGATCGCTGAGCAGGGTCTTTAACAGGAGCGGGGCGACCTTGCCGCTGGCTGCCCACTGACCATTACGATCGAAATGCTCTGCGCGCTGATTGTAGATCCAGGCATCGAGCAAGACGTTGCCGGGGCCGCAGTCAAAACCGGCGACTGGATTGTCGGCCTCGATCAGACTCAGATTGCTGAAGCCTCCGACATTCAGGACGGCGCGCTTGCCTGGCTGCCGGTCAAACAACGCTTCATGAAAAGCGGGAACCAATGGAGCGCCCTGGCCGCCGGCAGCGACATCACGACTGCGGAAGTCGCTGACGACGCTAATGCCCGTCAGCTCGGTCAGCAGGGCAGGGTTGCCGATCTGCACCGTAAAGCCGCGAGCCGGCTCATGGCGAATGGTTTGCCCGTGGCTGCCAATGGCGCGGATGTCCTGTGCTGAAAGCTGTTGCTGCTCAAGTAAGGTGCGTATGCCCTGTGCTGCGAGGATTACCCATTGTTGCTGGGCCAAAGCTGAGCGGGCGATTTCGTCCGGGCCGCTGGCACATAAGCCGAGCAGCTCGGCGCGCAGGGGGGCGGGCATGGGGATGTAGTGGGTGGCGACCAGTTTGATCGCCGGGTTCAGCTCGATCAGAGCGATGTCCAGCCCATCGAGGCTGGTGCCGGACATCACGCCTATATAGAACGTCATGGCTTAACGCTTGCTCGAAGCCAGCATGGTGGCCTTCTCTTGATCCATGCGTGCCATCAGCGGTTGGCTTTGTTGCAGGAAGCGGGCACGTTCGGCTTTAGCGATCGGGTCAGCCATAGGCAGCTTCTGACCCAGCGGGTCAACGTGCACACCATTGACCTGGAACTCATAGTGCAAGTGCGGGCCTGTTGAGAGCCCGGTAGTGCCGATATAGCCAATCACTTGGCCCTGTTTCACATTGCCGCCGGTCTGGACGCCTTTGGCGAAACCTTGCATGTGCCCGTAGAGGGTGCGGTAGGTGTTGCCGTGCTGGATGATTACCGTGTTGCCGTAACCACCGCGGCGCCCGGCGAGCAGGACTTTGCCGTCACCCGCAGCCTTGATCGGCGTACCACGCGGAGCCGCGTAGTCGACGCCTTTGTGGGCGCGGATTTTGTTGAGGATTGGATGTTTGCGGCCCATGGAGAAGCGTGAGCTGATACGGGCGAAATCCACCGGTGTGCGGATGAAGGCTTTGCGCATGCTGTTGCCATCGGCGGTGTAGTAGCTGCTGGAGCCTTGCTTGTTGGTGTAGCGCACTGCGGTGTAGGTCTTGCCACGGTTGGTAAAGCGGGCAGACAGGATGTTGCCGGTCCCCACGACTTTGCCGTTGGCGACCTTCTGTTCATAGATCACATCAAATTCGTCGCCCTGGCGAATGTCCTGGGCGAAGTCGATGTCGTAGCCAAATACGTTGGCCATGTCCATGGTCTGGCTGTGCGACAGACCCGCTCGTGCTGCCGACTGCGACAGGGAGCTGTTGATGATTCCGTGGGCATAGGCCGAGCGTACGACGGGTTTGGTGGTGACACGGTTGAAGGTAAACCCTTTGTCGCCCTTGGTCAGGGTGATGCTTTCGAGGTCGCTGACCTTGCTGTGAAGGGTGTTCAACTGGCCATCCGGGCTCAGTTCGAATTCAAGCTTCTGGCCATGCTTGAGCTGGGTGAACTGCTTGGCCTGTTTGTCACTGGCCAGCACTTCATGCACCGCAGTCGAGGGCAGGCGACCTTCTCGAAGAGTGTTGAAAGCGTGTCGCCTTTGGCAACGATGACTTCTTTATGGCCGGGTGCCTTGATTTCCTCTTGGACGGCCGGTTCGGCTTCGGCGGTTTCCTGGGTGTCATCCGTACTGTTTTCGATCTGTGCGAATGGCGAGGCTACGGCTTCGCTTGTGGCTTGTTCGAGGTTTGCAGCGTCTTGATCTTGTGTCAGTTGTTGAGTTGGGCTTTCCAGATCAAGGTTCAGCGTTGTCTTTTTGGCTTCTACATCACTGGAAGGAAAGACCAGTAGTGCGAGGCTGAGGAGGGCGGCGATACCACTTGCTGCGAGCAGGTGGGTCTTCGGGTAAAGCGGCGGCGCTTTAGACGGTTCTGTGGTCATAAGTAATTTGGCTTTAGAAAAGATGAATTGGAAAAGATGAATGACATGATGAAGATGAAATAACTGTATAAAATATAACCAAATCATCAGTGACGCAAGCGCGCGGAAGCCGCGCCCATAGAATGTTGCCCGTGCGCCGGGCAAAACTTGTAATTAGTCCGTGATCTTGTATGGTTGGTTCCCTTTGAATCTGAGCCTTGCGGGTCTGTTATGAAGTCGGTTGAAGAGCAGCTAGCGCTGATCAAACGTGGTGCGGAAGAGGTGTTGGTCGAGTCTGAGTTGGTCGAGAAGCTCAAGCGCGGCCAGCCGCTGCGTATTAAGGCTGGCTTCGATCCGACGGCGCCGGATCTGCACCTGGGTCATACGGTGCTTATTAATAAGCTGCGTCAGTTCCAGGAGTTGGGTCATCAGGTGATCTTCCTCATTGGTGACTTCACTGGGATGATTGGTGATCCGAGTGGCAAGAGTGCAACGCGTCCGCCGTTGACTCGCGAGCAAGTGCTCGAGAATGCCGAGACCTACAAGAGCCAGGTTTTCAAGATTCTCGATCCTGCCAAGACAGAAGTCGCCTTTAACTCTACCTGGATGGATCAGATGGGGCCGGCGGACTTCATTCGTCTGACCTCTCAATACACCGTTGCGCGCATGCTTGAACGTGACGATTTCGACAAGCGCTACTCCAGCAATCAGCCTATCGCTATTCATGAGTTCCTGTATCCCTTGGTTCAGGGCTATGACTCGGTGGCGTTGCGTGCGGACGTGGAATTGGGCGGCACTGATCAGAAGTTCAATTTGCTCATGGGGCGCGAGTTGCAGCGCGGCTACGGTCAAGAAGCGCAATGCATTCTGACGATGCCGTTGCTTGAGGGGTTGGATGGCGTCAAGAAGATGTCCAAGTCCCTGGGTAACTACGTCGGAATCCAGGAAGCTCCAGGTGTCATGTACAGCAAGCTGGTGTCGATCCCTGACGCGTTGATGTGGCGCTACTTCGAGCTGCTCAGCTTCCGCTCCATGGAGGAGATCCTTTCCTTTAAGGCTGAGGTCGAGAGTGGTGCGAATCCGCGGGATATCAAGATCAAGCTGGCGGAAGAGATTGTTGCTCGTTTTCATGGTGAGGAGGCGGCAGCGAATGCCCATCGCGCGGCAGGTAATCGCATGAAGGATGGCGAGTTGCCGGATGATCTGCCGGAGATCGAGCTGAGTGCTACTGAAGATATGCCGATCGCCGCTGTCCTTAATAAGGCTGGTTTGGTGAAGAATGCTGCAGTGGCTCGGGATCTTCTGGGGTCTGGTGGCGTGCGTGTAGATGGTGAGGTGGTTGATCGCACCTATATATACGCATTGGGTGCTACTCACGTGTGCCAGGCCGGCAAGAAGGCTTTTGCCCGTATTACGCTTAAGTCGGAATGATTTTGAAATAAGTGTTGACGGCAGATTCTGTGGGCCTATAATTCGCCCCACTTCCGGCGCAGTCGAAACGGAAAACTCCTTGAAACTCAACGAGTTACGCAGTTTTCGGCAGCGACTTGCTTCAGTTCATCGAA